>DASZBP010000259.1:0-5656 GCA_035943915.1 Gaiellaceae bacterium
GCGTTGATCGAGACGCCGCCGCACGCGGACAGCGGCAGCGCGAGCAACAGCAGCGCGAGCCAGCGCACTAGTACTTGCGCTCCATCGGCTCGTACTTGGTGAAGCGCACGTCGCTGTACGACAGCTCCGGTGCGCCGTCGACCCAGCGGCTGATCGAGTGCTTCATGAAGTTCTCGTCGTCGCGCGTCGGATAGTCGTGCGGGCGCGCATGCGCGCCGCGGCTCTCCTTGCGCGCGATTCCGGCCTGGAGCATGCAGCGCGCCAGGTCGATCATGTTCCCGAGCTCGATCGCCTGCGTGAGGTCGCTGTTGAACACGTCGCCCTTGTCCTCGATGACGACGCCGCGCTCGTAGCGCTCGTTCAGGTCCTCGAGGATCTCGATCTGCTTCGCCATCTGCTCCTCGCGGCGGAACACGCCGAAGTTCTCGAGCATCGACGTGCCGAGATCCTGGCGGATCTGCCAGGGCCGCTCCCCGCTCGTGACGCCGAGGATGCCCTTGAGCTCGCGCTCCGCGTCGTCCTGCGCGGCGCGCGGAACGTCGACCGTCGTCTGCGACAGCGCCCACTCCGCAGCGGCGCGGCCCGCGCGGCGGCCGAACGTGATCGTCTCCATCAGCGAGTTGCCGCCGAGGCGGTTCGCGCCGTGCACGGAAACGCACGCAACTTCACCGGCCGCGTAGAGCCCTTCGAGCTCCGTCGCACCGTCGTTGCCACAGGCGACACCGCCCATGTGGTAATGGGCGCCCGGCCGGACGGGCACCGGGTCGTAGATCGGGTCGACGCCGGCGAACGTCATCGCGAGCTCGCGCGAGCCCGGCAGCCGCTCGATGATCTTCTCAGCGCCGAGGTGGCGCATGTCGAGGTAGATCGAGCCGTTGATGCCGCGGCCCTCGTCGATCTCGGTCTGCTCGGAGCGTGACACGACGTCGCGGGACGCAAGCTCGAGCGCGTTCGGCGCATAGCGCTTCATGAAGCGCTCGCCCTCGCTGTTGATCAGGTAGGCGCCCTCACCGCGGCAGCCTTCTGTGAGCAGGATCCCCGACGGATAAAGCGTCGTCGGATGGAACTGCATGAACTCCATGTCCTTCAGTGCGACACCGAGGTACAGCGCCATCGCCGCGCCGTCGCCGGTGCAGGCATAGGCGTTCGTCGTCGTGCGGTAGATGCGACCCTGGCCTCCCGTCGCGAGCACGACCGTCTTGCCGCCGACGGTCTTCAGCCCGCCGTTCAGCAGGTCCCACGCGATGACGCCCTGGCAGCGTCCCTCGTTCTCGACGAGCTTCCAGGCGAAGAACTCCTCGTACACGCGGATGTCGCGCTTCACGAGCTGCTCGTAGAGCACCTGAATCAGGACGTGGCCCGTGATGTCGGCGGCGAACACCGTGCGCGGCGAGCCGGCGGCGCCGAATGGGCGCTGCGCGAGCTTGCCGTTCGCGTCGCGCGAGAAGACCGCTCCCCAGCTTTCGAGCTGGTAGATGTCGCCCGGCGCCTCGCGCGCCATGATCTCGATCGCGTCCTGGTCGCCGATGTAGTCGGAGCCCTTGACGGTGTCGAATGCGTGCGACTCGGCGGAGTCCTCGGCTGCATTTCCGAGGGACGCGTTGATGCCGCCCTCGGCCGCGCCCGAGTGGCTACGGGTGGGATGGAGCTTCGAGATGACGGCGACGTCAGCGCCTGCATCGTGCGCCTCGATGGCCGCGCGCATGCCCGCGCAGCCGGCGCCGACGATCAATACGTCGTGCGTGGCATCCACGTGTGGGGACGCTAGCGGAAGCGGGCGAAGAGACGGGACAGGAACGTCGGCCCGGCCGCGGCGCGCACCCGGCGCTCGCGCTCGAGGTCGGCCTTGGCGAAGGCGCGTTCCCGCATGCGCCGGGTCGCATACCGCGGCTTCCAGTAGACGGGCTTCACGCGGGCTCGGACTCCAGGATCCAGAGCGGGGCGGCGTCTGCGCAGTCGAGGCGCTCGGCGCCCTCGACCTCGACGAGGCTCGACCGGACGATGCGGATCCGCCCGCTTGCGCGCTCGAGCACAGGCCCGCGCTCGGCGGCGCGCGACCAGGGCGTGAACGCCCAGGCGCGCACCTGCCGGTGCACCTCGGCGGCCGTCTGCGCAGGGTCGACGAGCACGTAGTCGTCCTCGAACAGGCTGTGGTACGAGCCTTCGCCCTGGGGATCGCCCGGGTCGCCGGCCGCGATGCGCGCGAGCGCGGCCGGCAGCAGCTCCCGGCACAGCTCGGTCAGCTTGCTCCAGAGCGACTGGTCGGTGTCGTCGTCCGTGAACGGGACGGAGCCCTGGCCGTACATCGCGCCGGTGTCGAACTCGGCGTCCATCAAGTGGTAGGTGAACCCGATCTCGCTCTCACCGCCGCGGATCTGCCAGCCGAACGGCATCGGCCCGCGGTAGTGCGGCAGCTTCGACGGATGCCCGTTGAGGATCCCGAGGCGCGGCGCGGCGAGCGCCTCCACGGGCAGCAGCCACGGGAATGCCGTGCAGACCACGATGTCGAGGTCGTACGCGCGGAGCAGCGGGGCGATCGCCTTGCGGTTCGCGGGGAAGACGAGGTCGATGCCGGGCGGGCCGTCGAACATGAGCCGCGACAGGAACGGCTTCGCCTGCTCGGGCACGGGCTGGCGCGTGTCGAACCGCCGCGTCGCGAGGTGGACGACCGGCTTGTGCCCGAGCTCGCTCAGGATGTCGGCGTACGCCACAGCGAGCGGCGCGATCTGGGAGATGACCCCGACGCGCCAGGGCGCGCCGGGAATGTCAGTCTGCGTCAAGCTGCCGGGCCGGCGGCGGTGATCGTCTCGTCGACGTCCGAGAAGCGCTTCGCGAAGTTGTCGGCGAACATCCCCGCCAGCTCGCGCGCCTTCGCGTCGTACTTCGACGGGTCGGCCCACGTCGACCGCGGGTCGAGCAGCGTGGCGTCGACGCTGGGCACCGCGCGCGGCACCTGGAAGCCGAAGATGTCGTCGACGCGGTAGTCCGCGTCGGCGAGCTCACCCGACAGGGCCGCGTGCAGCATCGTGCGCGTGGCGTCGATCGGCATGCGCCGGCCTTCGCCGAACGGGCCGCCGGTCCACCCCGTGTTCACGAGCCAGACGTGCGAGCCGTGCTTGTCGAGCTTGTTGCCGAGCATCTGCGCGTAGACCGACGGCGGCTGCGGCAAGAACGGCTGGCCGAAGCACGTCGAGAACGTCGGCTGCGGCTCGGTGACGCCGATCTCCGTGCCGGCGAGCTTCGCCGTGAAACCGGAGAGGAAGAAGTACAGCGCCTGCTCGCGGTTGAGCCGCGCGATCGGCGGCAGGATCCCAAAGGCGTCCGCGGTGAGCAGGATGACGTTCTGCGGGTGCCCCGCCATCTTCGTCGGCAGCGAGTTCCCGATCCGCTCGAGCTTGTACGCGGCGCGGGTGTTCTCCGTCTTCGATGAGTCGTCGAGGTCGAGGCGGCCCTCTTCGTCGATCGCAACGTTCTCGAGGACGGTGCCGAACGAGTGCGCGGCGTTCCAGATCTCGGGCTCTGCGGAAGCGGACAGGCGGATCGTCTTGGCGTAGCAGCCGCCTTCGATGTTGAAGACGCCGTTGTCGCCCCAGCCATGCTCGTCGTCGCCGATCAGTCGGCGCGACGGGTCGGCGGAGAGCGTCGTCTTCCCCGTGCCGGAGAGGCCGAAGAAGATCGCGACGGAGCCGTCCTCGCCGACGTTCGCCGAGCAGTGCATCGGGAACACGCCCTCGAGCGGCAGCCGGTCGTTCATCACCGTGAAGATCGACTTCTTGATCTCGCCCGCGTAGAACGTGCCGCCGACGAGCAGCTCTGTCCGGCCCGGATGCAGCACGACGAACGTGCCGCTGCGCGTGCCGTCTTCCTCGGGGGACGCCTCGATGTCCGGCGTGTGCAGCACGAGCGCGTCCGGGCGGAAGCTCTCCTGCTCGTCGGGCGTCAGGTCGATGAACATCGTCGTCGCGAACAGCGCGTGGTACGGGTGCGCGGTGATGACGCGCACACCGATCCGGTGCGCAGGATCGGCGCCGGCGTAGGCATCGATCACGTAGAGCGCGTCGGCCTTGCCGAGGTGCGCGGTGACCTTGTCGCGGAGGCCGTCGAAGTTGTCCTCGGAGATCTCCTGGTTGACGTCTCCCCACCAGATGCGGTCCTCCGACGAAGGCTCGCGGACGAGGAACTTGTCCTTGGGCGAGCGGCCGGTGTGCTTGCCGGTGTCGACGGCGAGCCCGCCGCCCTCGGCGATGTGGCCGTCGCCGCGCGCGAGCGCGTGCTCGTAGAGCAGCGCGGTCGTCGGGTTTCGGTAGATCCGTCCGCCAGCGTCGATCCCGTGCTCGGCGAGATCTACGCGGCCCGGCAGCTCAGTCGCGGTCACTCGGCGCGCCTCCTGGGTCGTGAAAGGAAGATTTCGCGCCTCTGGCTCGTGGGCGCAGTCTTGGATCCTAGACGAGACCCGGACACCGTCCGCGCAGGCCCTGTCCGGGGACAGTCCCCAGACACGGACTGCCGAGACCCCCCTAGATCTGCCAGGCGCCGCCGCGGAGGACGGGGACCCGCTCTCCGTCAGAGGTGACGCCGTCGACGTCCACCTCGGGCGAGCAGATCATGAAGTCGATGTGCGTGCCGCTGCGGTTGACGCGCTCGACGTCCTCCGGGTCGACGGCGAACGGGAAGCCGCTCCCGAGCGCGATGTGGGACGCCGCGTTCTCGTCGAGAAGGGTGTCGTAGAACACGGTGCCGAGCGGTCCGATGCGGCCCTGGTTGTCGACCAGAGCCAGCTCCCCGAGCCGCAGCGCGTTGTCGTCGACGGCAAGCGTGGCCTGGAGCGCACCCGCGCCCTCGTCCGCGTCGATCTCCACCGCGCGGCCGCCGTCGAAGCGAACGCGCAGGCCCCGGATCACCGTGCCGTCACGCATGACGAGCGGCTTCGTCGAAGTCACGTGCCCGTCGGCGCGCTGCGGGTCGGGGCTCGTGAAGACCTCCTCCGTCGGCAGGTTCGCGATGTGCCGCAACCCATCGCGCCGCTCGAACTGCGCGGAGAGGAAGCGGCCCGACGGCAGCAGCCCGATCGTCAGCTCCGTGCCCGGCCCGCGCAGCTCGATCGCGTCGAAGCGCCGCTCGGTGAGCGTCTGCGCCGACGCGTCGAGCACCGCCATGCGCTCGTCCCACGCGCCGTTCGGATCCGGCTCGTCGAGACGAAGCACGTGCTCGAGCTCCGACCACAGCCGCTCGAGCGCCTCTTCCTCGGGCAGATCGGGAAAGACGACCTTCGCCCATTCGACGTGCGGGCACGGGACGATGCACCAGTTCGTCGACTGCTCGGCGATGACCTGGGACACCTCCTTGATCCAAGGCATCCGGTCGCGCCCGACAAGCGCGGGGTCAAGATCCGCGAAGAGGCTCGGGGTGCTGATGCCGGCGAGCGAGATGCGTGCGCCGAGCTGGTCGCCCACCTCGAGGAGGCGCTGCGCCCACCACGGCGGGACGTAGTCGAGCGTGTCCGGGTCGGCGTGCAGGACGCGCTCGCGCTTGACCCGCGTGTCGTAGTAGAGAGGCTCGACGTACTTCGCGCCCGCTTCGTACGCGGCGGTCGCGCAGGCGCGCGCGAGCGCGGCCTGGCCGTGCTCGGCGCTGATCATCGTCAGCTGCCCCGGCT
>DASZBP010000260.1:0-7363 GCA_035943915.1 Gaiellaceae bacterium
TGGAGTAGGCGACGAGATTGAGGCTAGAGCCCTTGGACGAGGCAGTCGCGCCCGTGGCCACTGCGAGGGCGAGCGCAGCGGCGGCGACGAGGGTGAGCTTGCTTGTCTTGTTCATAGGCATGGTGAACAAGTACCATAAAGGAAGCTCATCCTGCAAATAAGAAGTGGTGCGCTAGGCCGTGAAGCTGATCCGGCGGCCGCCGGCAAGCACCTTGACGATGCCCGTAAGCCTGTGGCCAAGCGGCAAAACGGCGTAGAACGCGCCGCCGTGGAACGCCGGCCAGACCGTGCCCTTGTGCGAAAGCCGGGCGATGACGCCCTTGACGCCTGCTCCGGTGACGCCGGCCAGGACGACGCGCTTCCCGGCGTGACCCGTCGCGTACGACAGCTGCCCGTCGGCCAGGCTCGACGCGCAGCCCGACACGCCCGGGGCGGAGTAACAGACCGAGCCACTCGGCTTCGTCGTCACCTTCACCCGCGTGGCGCCGATCCGGACCGTGTGCGTGACCGCTTGCAGTGTGGTGGCGTGAGCGGCCGCGACTCCGCTCGTGGTGGTCGGGGCTCCGAGCGCGCTCGCGACCGCGAGGAAGACGCCCGCCGCTCCTGCGGCGAGGCCCGCGAACACCAGCGCGCGACTCCCGCTCAGATCCTCAACTCCACCCGCTACATGCCCGAAGTTGCGGCGCGGTGAAACGCGTGAGAGGGTGCGACTGCACGCGACGAGGGAGGCCGGATGGGCGCGACCGACGTTGCTGCGGCATCCCTGGGAGAACTGGCTCTCGGTGTGGCCATGCGCGAGCTCGGCGTGCGCGAGTCGCCGCCCGGCTCGAACCGCACGCTGTTCGGGCGCTGGTTCGGCGAAGACGGCGTCCCATGGTGCGCGATCTTCGCGAGTTACTGCTACGCGAAGGGTGCCGGCATCACGCTCTGCAGCGGGTGGCACGGGCCCGGCGTGACGTCACGCGGCGTGTCATTTGTGCCGACGCTCGAGGCGTGGCTGCGCGCGACCGACCGCTGGCTCGACAAGGACGAGCCGCCGTGGCGCGGCGACCTCGTGATCTTCGACTGGGACGGCGGCGAGCCCGACCACGTCGGCTTCGTCGAGCGGCGCCTTGGCCGCGGACGGTTCGCGACGGTCGAGGGGAACACCGGCGGCGCCGTCATGCGCCGCGAGCGCTCGGTCGCGCAGGTCGCCGGCTTCGGCCGCGTCTAGGTCTAGGCGCCGGCCTGCTCGGCGCGGCGCAGCCCGAGCAGCGCCCAGCCGGTGAAGAACGCGATCAGCGCGGCGCCGATGCCGTACGCCGTGAGCACCTGCGTCGGCTCGCCGGAGATGAAGCCGCGGCCCGATTCGAGCAGGAACGTCAGCGGGTTCACACGCGCAACCGAGTGGATCCAGCCGTGCAGCAGGTGCAGCGGCACGTACACGGGGGCGAGGAACAGCAACATGAAGACGGGCGTCTGCATCAGCGGGCCTGCCTGGACCGAGCGGAACCGCATCGCGACGCCGCACGCCCAGAGCATCCCGGCCTGGTTGACGATCACCGCGAGCACGTAGAGGCCGAAGAGGTCGACCCCGCTGCCGCCGACCTTCATGCCGACGATGAGTGCCGTCGCGGTGAGCACCACCGCAACCATCAACCACCGTGCGAGCGCCGCGAGGCCGTAGCCGAGGACGATCCCGGTGCGCGCCGGCGCCGACACGAGGAGTCGCCGCGCGAAGCCGCGCTCGAAATCGCGGGCGATCCCGAAGCCCATGAACACGCCGGCGAACGCGGCTGACTGCAGCAATACGAATACGAACTGGAAGGCGGTGTAGCCGCCGTGGAAGTCGAAGCCCGGCACATGCCGCAGCCGTGATAGCCCGCCGGCGAACGCCGTGAAGTTCAATAGCGGGAACAGCATCGGTGGCAGGAACAGCGACGGGTTCTTCACGAGGATCGTCACCTGGCGGTACGCCAGCGCAAAGGCGACGCCGATCACGTCCCTGGCCCCTTTTCGCTCCCGCCCGGCAGAGCCGGGCTCCGCGAAAGGCTGGCGCCGCTGGCGGCGTCCGCCCTTCCAGGCCCGTGCTCCAGCGCTGTGCCTTTCGGGCGGCCGCCGCCAGCAACGCCCCAGGAACGTGATGTCATCACGTGCGCGCCATCCTCACGCGCAGCTGCCGCGCGGCGAGCGTCATCGACACGCCGATGATCGCGAACGTGAACCCGAACCCGAGCAGCAGCGCCTGCGCATCCCAGCCGACGATCACGAGCGAGCGGATCGCCTCGATCAGGTAGCTGACCGGGTTGACCGTGGCCGCGTCGCGGAACCAGCGCACCTCGATCAGGTTGCGCGGCAGGTTCATGCTCGAGATGAAGAGCGTGAAGAAGAGCAGCGGGAACTGCGACTGCACGCCCTCACCCGAGCCGGTGCGCAGCGCGATCCACAATCCGAGCGTTCCGAAGCCGGCAGCGATCAGCACTGCCAGCAGCAAGATCAGCAGCGCGCCGCCGACGCCTGCGTCGATGTGCACGCCCGCTGCGAGACCGACGCAGAGATAGATCACCGCCTGGATGGCGCCGAGCCCGACGGCGCCGCCGATCTGACCGAGCAGCAGCGCCGAGCCGCGTACCGGGGTGAGTGCGAGCCGGTTCAGGAAGCCCGTGTCGATGTCACGCGCGAGATCCGTGCCGGATATCGCGGCTGCGAACAACGCCCCCTGCATGAACGAGAACGGCATGAAGAACGCGAGGAACGAGTGCGTCGGGAAGCCGGGAAGGTGCGTGGCCGCGCGCAGACCGTTCGAGTTGACCGCCATCAGCATCAGCGGGAAGAACACCGGCGGGATCCACGTGCCCGGCTGCCGGGACGTGCGCACGATCGAGCGCCGCGCGATCAAGGCCACCTGCGCGACGAGCTCTTTCATTCCTCGACAGAGCCCTCGAGCGTGCGGCCGGTCTTCGCGATGAACACGTCGTCCAGGCTCGGCTGGTGCAGGTTGATCTGCGCCGCGCGCAGGTTCTCCGTGTCGAGCGCGCGGATGACGTCGGGCAGGTCGCCGTTGCCGGCGAGCTGCACTGCGAATGCGCCCGGGCGCGCGGCCGTCTCGTCGCCGAAGCGGCGCAGCAGCTCGCGCAGCCGGTCGAGCTCCTCGGGGCTCTCCGGCACGACCTCGACCGTCGGCCGCCCGACCTCCGCCTTCAATTGCGCGGGCGTGCCCTCGGCGACGATGTGGCCGTGGTCGATGATCCCGACGCGGTCGGCGAGGACGTCGGCCTCCTCGAGATACTGCGTCGTGAGGAAGACGGTCACGCCGTCCTCGCGCGAGAGCCGGCCGACCTCCTCCCACAGCGCCGAGCGGCTCTGCGGATCGAGCCCGGTCGTCGGCTCGTCGAGGAACAGCACCGCCGGGTCGTGGATCAGCGCGAGCGCCAGATCGAGGCGACGCTTCATCCCGCCGGAGTAGGTGCGCACCTTGCGGTCGCCCGCGTGCGTGAGCCCGACGCGGTCGAGCAGCTCGGCAATCAGCTTCGTGCGGCGCGCGCCGCGGATCGCGTGCAGCGACGACTGCAGGCGGAGGTGCTCACGACCCGTGAGAAAAGGGTCGAGCGCTGCCTCCTGCAGCGCGGCGCCGATCGTTTTCCGAACCTTCGCGCCCTCGCGCACGACGTCATACCCGGCGACGGTCGCTCGGCCCGACGTGGGCGGGAGCAGCGTCGTCAGCATGTGAACGGTTGTCGACTTGCCGGCGCCGTTCGGTCCGAGGAAGCCGTAGATCTCGCCGGGCTGGATCTGCAGGTCGATCCCGTCGACTGCACGCACATCCTTGAAGATCCGGACCAGCCCTTCGACCTCGATGCCGTTGCCCTCGCGCACTCCCCAAAGCTAGCTATCGGCGCTACCCTTGAGGGCACAAGCAATGGCCGTGATCGAAACCACGAATCTGGACGCCTGGGTGTCGTTTCTGCGCTCACACGCAGCGATCACCCGCGAGCTTTCCGCGCAGCTGCAGCGCGAGCATGGGATGACCATCACCGATTACGAGGTGATGCTCCATCTCTCGCGGGCCGAGGACGGGCACCTGCGGCGGATCGATCTCGCCGAGCGCGTCGTGCTCACCGCGTCGGGGATCACCCGCCTGCTCGAAGGGCTCGAGCGCCAGGGGTGGGTCGAGAAGGCGACGTGCACGTCGGACGCGCGCGTGTCCTATACGAAGCTGACCGACGTCGGCCGCAAGACGCTCGACGAGGCCGCGAAGACGCACCTCGCCGGCATCGAGCAGCTGTTCAACGGCCGCTACTCGGGCTCGGAGCTCGCGACGCTCTCGGATCTGCTCTCGCGCCTGCCGATGACGGGCGCGGACTGCACGCGCCACGCATCCTGCGCGCCCTGACCTTCGAGGTGCTTCGCGAGGCGGCGAAACGGGCCGTCGGTCGCGAGTAGCGCATCGAACGAGCCGCGCTGCGAGATGCGTCCGTGCTCCATGACGAGGATCTCGTCGGCGCGGCGGACCGTCGCGAGGCGGTGAGCGATGATGATCGACGTGCGGCCGTGCAGTAGCCGGTCGAGCGCGCGCTCGATCAGGATCTCCGTCGGACGGTCGATGTTCGACGTCGCCTCGTCGAGGATCAGGATGCGCGGGTCGGCGAGCAGTGCGCGAGCAATGGAGATCAGCTGGCGCTCGCCAGCCGATAGCCCGGCGCCGCCTTCACGCACGGTGTGCTGCAACCCCTTGTCGAAGCGGCGCGCGACCCGGTCGACGCCGACGGCGCGCGCGACGTCTTCGACCTCGTCGTCCGTCGCGTCCGGGTGCGCGAACTTGATGTTGTCGGCGATCGTTCCCGAGAATAGGAACGGGTCCTGCAGCACGACACCGAGCTGTCGGCGATACGCGCGCAGGTCGAGGGTGCGCAGGTCTCGTCCATCGATGAGCACCGCGCCCTCATCCGGGTCGTAGAACCGGCCGACGAGCTTCGCGGTCGTCGACTTACCGCCGCCCGACTCCCCGACGAGCGCGAGGCAGTTGCCCGCGGGCACGTCGATCTCGATCGCGTGCAGCACCGGCTCACGTCCGTACGAGAATGTGACGCGATCGAACCGGAGATGCCCTTCGACGCGCAGCTCCTGTGCGTCTGGCGCATTCGCGATGTCGGTCTCCGTGTCGAGGATGCCCGTGATCTTCTCCATCGCGGCGCCGGCCGACTGCACCTGGCCGTACAGATCCGAGAGCTCCTGCAGCGGCTGGAAGATCAGGTTCAGCATGAAGACGGCCGAGACGATCGCGCCGACCGTCAGCGACCCGTGCGTGATCAGCCGCGCGCCGACGAACAGCACTGCCACCATCGCGATCTGCCCGAGCACCTCGATGCCCGGGAAGAACAGCGAGTTGAGGTACTGCGCGTGCGTGTTCGTGAGCTTGTTCGCCTCGTTCGCCTTGTCGAACTCGGCGAGGAACGTGCGCTCGCGGTTGAACGCCTGGATGACGGCCATGCCGGAGACCGACTCCGCGACCTGCGCGGTCATGATCGCGATCGTCTCGCGCACGCGCAGGAACGCCGCGTGCGAGCGGACCTGGAACCAACGACTCAGGATGATGGTCGGCGGAAGGATGACGAGCGCGACCAACCCCAGGCGCCAGTCGACGATGAACAGCCCGACGATCGCGGCCAGGATCATCAGCGTGTTCACGACGAGCGTCGTCAGGCCCTGTGACAGCACATCCGACAGGGCGTCCGCGTCGGAGGTGAGTCGCGCAATGATCCAGCCGGCCTTCTGCTGGCTGAAGTAGCGCAGCGAGAGTGTGGTGAGGTGGTCGAAGAGATCCTGGCGGAGCCCGAGCACGACGTTCTGCCCGACCTTCGCGAGGCCGCGCACCAGGGTCGTCTGCATCGCCCATGCGGCTGCGTTGACGCCGAGATAGATGATGACGTCGGTTCCGAGCCGGCCGCGGTCGTGGTGCACCATGCCCTTGTCGATCGCGTCTTTCACGATGAGTAGCGCGCCGACCGGCGCGGCAGCCTGAAGCACGCCGACGAGGCCGAGTGCGGCGACCTGGCGCCGCTGCCCCGGGAGGTACGCCGCGAGGCGCGAGAGCCCGCTGCGCTGCTTAGGCAACCGCGCTCACCTCCTCGCCGAAGAGCGCGCTGAAGACCGCGCCGCTCGCGAGCAGCTCATCCGGTGTGCCCGACTCCACGATGCGTCCCTCGTCGAGGACCACGGCGCGGTCTGCGACTTCGACGGTCGACAGGCGCTGCGTCGCGATCAGCACGGTGCGTCCGGCAAGGGCGGGCCGGAGGTTCGTGACGAGATGGCGCTCGGTCTGCGTGTCGACGGCCGACATCGGGTCGTCGAGCACGATCACGCGGGCGCCCGCGATCAGCGCGCGTGCGAGTGCCACGCGCTGGCGCTGGCCTCCGGACAGGTTCACGCCGCGCTCGCCGATCAGCGTCTCGTAGCCGTCGGGCAGTCCGGCCGCGAAATGGGCGACGCCTGCCGCCTCGCACGCGGCGACGACCTCTTCCCACGGTGCGTCGGGGCGCGCCGCGGTGAGGTTGTCCCGCAACGTGATCGAGAACAGGATCGGCCGTTGCGTGACGATCGCCACGGCAGTGCGCAATTCGGCCAGCGCCAGATCGCGCAGGTCGACGCCGCCGAGCAGCACGCGGCCCTCCGTCGGGTCGTAGAAGCGCGGGAGCAGGTTGAGCAGCGACGTCTTGCCTGCGCCGGTCGGTCCGCACAGCGCGATCACCTCGCCGGGGGCGACCTCGAGGTCGACGCCTTCGAGCACCTCGCTGCCCGTCGGGTACGCGAAGTGCACGTTCTCGAAGCGCACGGTGAGCTGTCCGGCCGGGAGTGCCGCCGGCTGCTCGGGCTCGGGGATCGTCTCGATGCCTTGGAGCCAGGCGAAGCTGCGCGACGCCGACGCGGTTGCGCGCTGGCCGAGCGACAGGATCCAACCGAGCGACTCGAGCGGCCAGATCAGCTGCACGAGCAGCTGGTAGAAGAGATAGAACTCGCCCTTCGTCAGGTTGCCGCCGATCACGTCGTGGCCGCCGAAGTAGACGACAGCAGCGATCGAGAGCGACGGAAGCGCGATCAAGCCCGGTAGGAACGCCGCCTCGACGCGCGCCTGGCGCAGCACACCGTCGCGCACGGCGGACGCTTTCTCGTGGAACCGCGACTGGACGTCGTCCTCGCGTCCGAACGCCTGCACCATCTCGATGCCGACGACCGACTCGTCGGCCGCCTCGGTGACGTCCGCTTTCAGCTGCTGCACCTGGCGTGAGATCGGCATCACGCGCCGCCCGAAGTTGTAGGTCAGGATGGCGACGAGCGGCATCGAGACCAGCGCGATGATCGCAAGCTTGACGTTCACGAGGAACAG
>DASZBP010000261.1:0-3566 GCA_035943915.1 Gaiellaceae bacterium
AGCCATCGCGAGCTCGGGATAGCCGGAGCCGGCCGCCGTCGGCAGCGGGAAGCCGCCGCCGAACCGCGGATTGACGTCCGTCACCCACAGCTCGCCGTTCGGCTCGCGGAAGCACTGGACGTTCGCGGGGCCGACGATCGACAGTGCCTCGGCGACGCGGCAGCCGAACTCGATCAACCCCTGATCCTTGATCGTCATGCCCTTGATCGACTCGCCGCCCTTCGACTCGATCATGGTGCGGGGGATCGCATTCAGGCAGCGGCCCTCCGTGTCGCAGAAGACGTCGATCGAGAACTCCTCGCCCGCGCACGCCTGCTGCACCATCGAGTCGGCGGTCGTGTAGCGCAGGAAGAGGTCGAGCTCCTCCTTGTTCGACGCGCGATAGATGTGGCGCGAGCCGAAGCCTTTCCGCGCCTTCACGAGCACCGGGTACGGGACGTCGTCGGGCAGCGCGTGTGGCAGCCACGTCGGCGGCGAGCCGATGCCGTGCTCCACGAAGAACTCGTGCGCCAGGAACTTGTCCGAGCAGCGTTCGATCGTGTCCGGCCGGGAGACGAGCACGAGCGTGTCGGGGAAGCCGCCGCGCGCGTGCGCGAGCTCGAGATGGTCGAGGTCGGTCAGCGGCACGATCAGCTGCACGCCGTGCTCCTCGACGAGCTCTCGGAGCACGGGGATGTAGCGCGGATCGTCGATCGCCGGGACGATCGCGCGGCGGTCGGCGTGGTAGAGCGCGGGCGCCAGCCCGCTCAGGTCGGTGGCGACAGTCGTCGCCCCAGCCTGGGCGAAGGCCGAGACGATGTCGACGCGCTGTCCGGCGCACGTGAACAGGACGGCGGTCACGGCGCGCAGGGTACCGCCACGCAGCTCATGGCCAGCGGGCTCGCGCCAGCTCGGCCTCGACGAGCGCGGCATACGGGCCGGAGCGCAAGTGGTGGTTGCGGCTGTTGCGCTTGACGAACGTCGCGTCGAGCAGTCCCGTCCGCGCGTCGAGCTGACCGGTCGTCGCATCGAGGTACACGATGCCGAGCCCGTCGCAGCGCTCCTTGACGAGGGCGTTGAAGCGAAGCGTCAGATCGGTGCGTTGCGCTTGGGTGGCCGTCACCTCCCGGCGCATGTTCGCCACGTCACCCCATTCCTCCGGGTAGTCGGCGATCGTCGGCAGCGGCGCGCTGAGCACCGCCGTGCTGCGCAGGGGACGGTCGTGCACCGACGCGATGAACGCGGCGTACGCGTCGACCGTCTCGGCGAGCTGCTGCTCGACCGGGATGCCGTGACGCTGCGCGCGATGCCAGATCACAAAGCCGCAGTCGACCTCGCCGAGATGCAGCAATACGTGCTGCCACGGTCGCGCGCGGTCGAGCAGCGCGGTGAACAGCGGAAGCGCGCCGGTGACGCTGTTCGGGTTGAGAATCCCCGACGCCGTCGCGCCCTTCACTGGATGCACGTCGAAGAGCACTCCACGCCGCCGCACGTGCCGCAGCACATGCACGTGACTGTCGCCGAGGCAAAGCACGTGCTTCCGGTGCAGTGCCAGCGCGGCCGCGCGTGAGTCGAAGAGCGCGTCCGCGTCGAGCACACGCCGCGCGGTGCTCTTCGCCTTCAGGACGAGCGCCAACCGCCCGTTTCGCCCTTGTAGGTGCCGCCGAACAGCGCCAGCGGCGTACGAAGCAGGATCAACACGTCGGTCTTCGGGCTTCGGTGATCCACGTACCAGAGGTCGTACTCGATGCGCTGGTCCCAGGGCAACGACGCGCGGCCATGGATCTGCGCCCAGCCCGTGAGCCCCGGCCTGATCGAGAGCCGGCGGCGCTGGCGATCGTCGTACTGCTCGACCTGGTAGCGGAGCGTCGGCCGAGGTCCGATCAGGGACATGTCGCCGCGCAAGATGTTCCACAGCTGCGGCAACTCGTCGAGCGACAGCCGCCGCAGCAGCCGGCCCGGCTTCGTGATGCGCGCGTCGCCGCGATTCACCGCGAGCCCGGCGCCCTGCGTCTCGGCCCCGACGACCATCGTCCGCAGTTTCAGCAACTCGAAATCGGCACCGTCCTTGCCGACGCGCGCCTGCCGGTAGAGCACAGGCCCGCCATCCGCGACTTTCACGGCGATCGCGGCCAGCGCCAGAGCCGGGCTCGTCACCACGAGCGCAACGCCGGCGATAGCGACATCGAGCGTGCGGTTCACGGAAGCAGCAGCACGTCGGTCGACTCCGGGATGCCGATCAGCCGCTCGATGTCCGACACCGGCTCGCGCTTCGGCGACCACGCGCCGGCGAGGTCGTCGCCGCGCAGCTCGACGAAGGATGCGAAGCGCTGCGTGACGACTTCACGGAAGAGATCGAGGCCGTCGAGCTTGGCCAGGCGGCGCGAGCGCAGGGCCGTGACGACGGGGACAGCAGCCAGCGACGTCGCCCCGGCGAGCGCGTGGCCCTCGGCGCCCTGTGCGTCCATCCACAGCAGCCCGACCTCCCGTGGCTCGTAGACGCCGTCCTGCGCCAGCTGATCGAGCGTCGTCACGCGGACCCGCAGGTCTCCCTGCCCCGCGAGACCACCTGCGCCCGACATCCGGCGCCCGCCTTCCGCGCGACGCGCCGCGAACGACGCCTCACCGACGTGGTCCGAGACCGCGGCCTCGACGACGGAAATGCGATCGTCGAGACCGTTCACGGCGACGGTCGCGCGAAGGAACCGGGCGTTGTCGGGGTCCGGCTCGCACGCGACCGCCCGAGTGAACCCGTGCAGGCGCACCGCTGCCAGCGTGGTCGTGCCGAGGTTCGCGCCGACGTCGATGAACGTGCCCCGGCGATCGTCGATCACCTGCAGTGCACGCGCGAGCACGACGAAGTCGGAACGCCGCCGATCGACGTAGAGCTTTCCGAGGATCGTGCCGTCGTCGCTCGGCAACACGAACGTCCCGGCGGGATGCTCGACGCCGAGCGCCGGGAACGAGCGCCGGGCGCTGCGCAAGAGCGCTGCTCGCATGCGGCGGGCCGCACCGTTGCGCGCACGCTCGCGAAAGCTCATGTGCGCGTGCCCTCTGCGAGCTCCCACGTCGCGGGCACGCCACGGCGCAGGTAGTTCCACAACGCGACGACCGTCGCCCACGAGACGAGCGTGTAGTACCGCGCGATGCCGACGCCTGCGGCTGCAGCGACGAACAGCGCCAGCTGGCCGGCGAGCACGACGATGTACGGCCAACCGTGCGTGACGAGCGCGAGCGAGCTCGCGAGCAGCAGGATGTGCAGGATGCCGGAGCCGTAGCGCAGCAACCGGTGGGAGACGATCTCGAGCAGGTACAGCGGCCCGAGCCGGCGCAGCATCCGGCCGCGAAGCACGATCAGCCAGCAGTGCTCGAACATGCGCACCTTTCGCCGGTACTCGGTCTCGTTCGTCGGCGTCGGCTTCTCGAACGCCTGCGCGGCCGGCTCGTAGACGGCGCGCCGCCCGTGCTGCACGAGGAGGTACGGCAGCGAAAGATCGTGGCCGAAGCGTGGGTCGACCTCGACGTAGTCGCTCCGCCGGACCGCATAGATCGAGCCGTTGCCCCCCGTGACCGAGCCGAGTGCCGAC
>DASZBP010000262.1:0-8789 GCA_035943915.1 Gaiellaceae bacterium
GAAGACTCCGCTCGAGCAACTCGTGCCGAAGCACTTCGGCTTCGCCACACCGCTCGAGCTGGCGTGGGCGATCCACACCGGCGAGATCGAGCAGCGGCGCGCCAACGAGCTCGCGCCGCTCGTCGTCGCGACGGCGGAGCAGGATCCGGTTGCCGACAGCATCGTCGTCAGGCTGGCCGAGGAGATCGTCGCGCTCGTGCGCGCAAGCGCGGCGCGGCTCGCTCTCAGCGGCATGGACGTCGTCCTCGGCGGCGGCGTGATGCGCGGTGCGACACCGCGCCTGCTCGCCCTGATCGAGAACGGGCTCGACGACCTGGATCTGACGCTCGTGCGCACGAGCGCGCCGCCGATCGTCGGCGCCGCGCTTCTCGCGCTCGACGCGCTCGATGCGACCGACGAGGTGCGCACGCGCGCGCGCCGTGAAATCGAGGAGGCGTTCTGATGGCTGGTGTCCGCTACGAGCAGGCGACGCGCATCTACCCGGGCACGGACGCGCCCGCCGTCGACGCGCTCGACCTGTCTATCCCCGACGGCGAGTTTCTGGTCATGGTGGGCCCGTCGGGCTCGGGCAAGACAACCGCGCTGCGGATGCTCGCCGGTCTCGAAGAGGTCGACGCGGGCGCGATCTTCATCGGCGAACGCGACGTCACCGACGTGGCGCCGAAGAGCCGCGACGTTGCGATGGTCTTCCAGAACTACGCGCTCTACCCGTACCTCACCGTGGAGGCGAACATCGGCTTCCCGTTGAAGCTCGCGCGCGTCGACAAGACAGAGCGCGCGAAGCGTGTTCGCGAGGTTGCAAGGATGCTCGACCTCGAGCCGTACCTCGGCCGCAAGCCCGGTCAGCTCTCCGGTGGCCAGCGGCAGCGTGTCGCGATGGGGCGCGCGATCATCCGCGAGCCGAGCGTCTTCCTGATGGACGAGCCGCTGTCGAACCTCGACGCGAAGCTACGTGTGCAGACTCGCGCAGAGATCGCATCACTCCAGGCGCGCCTCGGCGTGACGACGGTGTACGTGACGCACGACCAGTCCGAGGCGATGACCCTCGGCCACCGGGTGGCGGTGCTCCACGACGCAACGCTGCAGCAGTGCGACAAGCCGCGCGTGCTCTACGACCGGCCCGCGAACACGTTCGTCGCCGGCTTCATCGGCTCGCCCGGCATGAACCTGCTGACGCTGCCGGTCGGGAACGGCTCCGTGGAGCTCGGCGGCGTGCATGTCCCCGTCCCCTCCGGGCGCACCTCCATTGTGCTCGGCGTGCGCCCCGAGTCGATGCACATCGCGGCCGAGGGACTCGCGGCCGAGGTGGAGATCGTCGAGGAGATCGGCGCCGACGCGTTCGTGTATTGCCAGTCGGAGGTCGGCCGTCTCGTTGCCCGTACGGAGACGCGGAAGGCGCCCGGCCGCGGTGAGCGCGTCGCGCTCCGCCCGAGCGCGGATGACGCCCACCTGTTCGACGCGGAGGCCGGGACGCGCGTAGATTGAGGTCGTGCGCTGGTTGCTCGCATGCGCGCTCGTGGTGGTGGCTGCCGGGACCGGCGGCCTGATCTACCTCGCGCGCGGCAACGCCGCGCCGCAGACGCAGACGCCCGCGGCCCCCCGGTTCACGGCCGCGATGACCTGGAAGGCGGGTCAGAAGCGAGCTGCGACGTTCTCGCTGCGCGACGAGTTCGGCAAGCCGATCTCGATGAGCTCGCTGCGCGGCCATCCCGTCGTGGTGACCTTCATCGATCCCGTCTGCCGCAGCCTCTGCCCGCTCGAGGCGAAGGTGCTCTCGGCAGCGACGCAGATGCTCCCGGCCGCCGAGCGGCCGACGATCGTCGCGGTGAGCGTCAACCCGTGGGCGAACACGCGTGCGAACTTCGCGGCCGACCGCGTGCACTGGCAGCTTGGCCCGAACTGGCGCTGGGCGGTCGGGACGCGCGCGCAGCTCGCCCCGATCTGGCGGCGCTACCAGGTCGCAGTGCTGTTCAACACCAAGAAGATCAACGGCATCGTGCTGCGCACCGTCGTGCACACGGAAGCGTCGTTCGTCGTCGACCCGTCGGGCTTCGAGCGCGCCGTGTACATCTACCCGTTCAGCGGGAGCGATTTGGCGCGGTTTGTGGAAGGTCTGACCCGGTGAGCACGCGCCGGCTGGGTGTGCTGGGCGCGTGCGATGCAAGGACGCAGGGAGCGGTCATATGCAGTGCATATGACCGCGACTGAGGACGCAGCAGCGTGCGTGTCCAGCGCGGCCAGACAGCCCGTCGGTCGCCGGGTCAGACCTTCCTACGACGTCGCCAGTAACTGACGCCGAGCGCGACGAGCACCAACAGCCCGGCGCCTACGCCGATCAGGATGCGGTCGCGTGTCGTGGTGTTGCTTCCGCTCGCCGCGACCGGCACGTTCGGCAGCACGATCCCCTGCGCGGCAGCGAGCTTGCGCACGGCGTTCTCGACCGCAGCCGTGAGCGCCGCGCCATGGAACGGCTTCGGTGCCTGCAGCTTCGCGACGACCTGCTGCTCCGCAGGGTCGCGCTTGCCGTTGTTCGCGATCGCGAAGCCATTCGGCATGACGACGAGCACGCGCTGCCTGTAGATGAACCGCACCTCCTGCGACAGGAACGGCGCGTAGTCGGTCGGCCGTTTGAAGAGGACGGTGACCGCGCCCATGTCGTACCGCGTCGCGATGACCGCCACATGCAGCGTGTAGCCCTGCGCCTTCGCCGACTGCAGGAGCGACGTGAGTGCCTGCTGGTCGCCTTTCGAGATGCCTGCGTCCGGCGGGACGAACAGCGAGCGCTGCAGAAGCCAGTCGCTCGCCGGGTCGCCGTCGGCACGGGCGAGCGGTGCGAGCAGCAGCGCGACGATGATCACCGCGACGACTCCGGCAGCGAACGCTGCGAGCGACGCGAGGAGACGAAGGCGGACGTTCATCCGTTCGCCTTGTCGACGATGAACGCGGTGAACGGCGTGCCGCCAGCCGGTGTGACCGAGAACTCGAGCCCCCAGTGGCCGACCATGACCAGCGCGGGCTTGCGCTGCGAGTAGATCCCCGGCGCCGTCTCGCGCATCGCGTAGTCCTGGTCCGGCATTTCCATGTCGAGCATCGAGAAGACGAGGGTAATGGTCGCGCCGCGCACGGGGCTGCCGTTGCGCGTCAGCTGAAGCGCGAAGGCGTTCGACTGCACCGCCTTGTTGGGCTGCACGAGCACCCGCAGCGTGTAGCCGTTGCGGTGCACGGTCGCGGCGACCGGCCCCGGACCGACGCGGGCGAGTGCCGACCCTTCCTTGGCGAACGCGGGCGGCGGCGGCGCCAGGCTGGAGAGCAGAGCCGCGGCGAAGATCGCGCCGGCGACGAGAATCACCTCGACGCCGACGAGGCGCCGCAGCAGCCGCGCCGCCGCCTCGCCCACGCCGGCGCGCGACAGCTGCGGCTTCGTCCGCAACAGGTTCACGGCCGCCACCAGCATCGCGACGAGCAGGATCGCCGCCTTCACGAGGATCGTCTTGCCGTAGCTCGTCTGCCAGAGCGCCGCGATGGCCGGCAGATGCAGCACGGATGCGCCGATACCGGTCGCGAGCAGGAGCAACACAGAGACGAAAGCGGTATTGGAGAACCGCGGCACGGCGACCAGCAGCCCGGCGACACGCTGCGCGACCGCGAGCGAGCGCCAGAGGACGAGCAGACCGACGAGTCCGCCGATCCACACGGCGGCCGTCACGAGGTGGAGCCAGTCGAGGAAGACTGCGACGCCGCGTGGGGACGTCTGCGCAGCGTGCCCGCCTGCCCCCGGGATCGCGAGCACCGCGGCCGCGGCGACCAGCGCGCCCAGCATCGCGAGCAGCGGCGCAACGGGCCGGCGCGGCAGAGACGGACGGTCGAGCCACAGCGCGATGCACGCTGCAACGCAGAACAGCGCGAAGCAGATCCAGAGGTCGACGTACGCGCGGCCGTACGCGGTGACGCGCCACAACGGGACCAGGGCACCGACGGCCCAGAACGAGCGCAGCGAGTCGATCGACGTCGACTCCTCGACGTACACCGGCACCGCGACCAGCCCGATCACCGACGCTGCGAGGAACGCTTGCGCAAGCCATCGCAGCGACGTGCCTTCGACGCGACGCACGAGCGGATGTGCGATCAGCATGTGCAGCACGAACAGCCCGATCGCGGTCAGGACGCTGAGGAACATCACCCAGCGCGCGACGAGCAGCGGCGTGGATGTCGCGGTCTGCGCAACGCTGGGCGTCGGGAACGCAGGCGGCGGGCCTGGATTCGGCCCGAGCGCGAACGTGAAGACGCCCTGCACCGGATGGCCGTCGACAGAGATCGCGCGCCAGTAGACGAGGTACCACCCTTCGGGCACACGCTTCAGCGGGACGACAGCGTGTCCTTGTCGCCAGGCGCGCGACTGACGCCGCCGTTCGTGATCTGCATGCCGTTCACGTCTGTGACCGAGATCAGCGCGAAGCGAGGCTCGACCGCTTCGTCGAACGTCAGCTGCACCGAGCGCGGCGCAGCCTCGAGCGTGACGCTTGCGGCCGGGACGGTCTTGACGAGGTACGCGTGCGCGGACGCAGCGGCAGGGGCGGCCAGCGCCGCGAGGACAACCGCTACGACCGCGAGCCGCTTCATGCGAGCTCGCGGCCGCCCTTCGCAAGCAGCGCAACCACGCCGACGATGACGCCAAGAGCGCCGAGGACGAGCGCGACGATCGCGAGCGTCGATGTCCCGCCGGCGCCGCCGAGCGAGCTCTTCACCTCGATCACAGGCGCAGGATCGTCGGCCGACTCATTGCCGTTCCAGTTCACGATCGAGCCGTCGGCGTACGTCTGCTGCACCTGGAACGTGTAGGTCCCGGGCGACGAGGCTTGCGCGAGGAACTGAAACAGCGAGTCCTCCTCGGTCGGTGTCGAGCCGCCACTCCAGGTCACTGTGGCGCCCTTCGTCGCCCGCGTCCAGCCGGGGCTCGGTGCGAAGGAGTCGATGTCGAAGCCCTTCGGCGTCGTCAGCACGATCTTCGTCGTGGTCGCACCTTCCTTCTCGGTCGGAACGGCGAGGCTGTACAGCTGGAGCTCGCCGGACACGGACACCGCCGGGCTGATGCGCGCGTGCGCAGAGGCGACCGTCGTCCAGACGAGCGCTCCGGCGACGGCGGCGAGCAGAACGGTGAGCTTCTTCAACGTCACTCCTTCACGGTGAGGGTGAACGGCGCGGTCACGACGTGACCGTTCGCCTTGCACTGGAGGAACAGCCGCCACACGCCTGGCGCCGGGACGAGCACGCCGACGGTGAGCTTGCCCGGCGTCGCCGAGGTGCCGGTGACGCGCGTGTCGCCGAGCACGCTCGTGCAGCCGGAGGCGCCAGGGGCGCAGACGTGCGTGTGGAAGTAGTCGAGCGATCCTTTGCGGAAGAAGATCGCGTGTGCGAGCGCGCCGAACCACGGCGTGAAATGCACGGGCTTGCCCTGCGCATCCGTCACCGTGAACGAAAGCTCACCCGCCTGGATCGCGTGCAGGTCCGGCCGGCCGTGCAGCATGAAGCGGAACCCGTCGACGACCTGGGTCGTCTCGAGGGGCGGAAGCGGCTTCGGCACGTACTTCCCCGCGATGCGCAGCGTCGAGAAGAGCTGGAAGTTCGGCTGTGGCCCGCTGTTCGCCGGGTAGGCGTCGACGACGACGCGGTACGGGCCAGGGTCGGGAAGCGTGAGCTTGATCGACGCGCGGCCGTTCGCCGCGATCGGGGGATGCTCGTGCACGATCGTCGCCAGGTCGCGGCGCACGACGATCAGGTGCACGCCGGTGTGCGGCCCAGGGCCCCGCTTGTACTGCGTGAGCGGCTTGCCGTTCGGCTGCCGGATCGTGAAGGCCACGGTCGTCGGCACGCCGGGCCGCACGGGGCCCGACGGCTGGAAGCCGGTCAGCTCGTAACGGCGCGCGGCGCCGATCGTCGGCAGACCGGGCGCCGACGAGCCACCGCCGCAGCCCGCGGCGAGCAGCACGGTGAGCAGTAGTAGTGCGCGCCTCATGGCGTTCCTTTCGGGAAGAGGTAGGCCGGGTGCGGCGCGACGTGGCCGCCGACCTCGAGCACGACCTGCGCGTGGCGCGTCAGCCAGATGCGGCGCGGATCGCCGGGCCACCGGCGTCCGCCGACGTACGCAGTGACCGTGCCTCGAAACGACAGCAGGCGGCGTGGCCCGAGCGGCTGCCCCCAGACCCGGAACAGGTCGCCGAGCCGCACGGCGTGCACCAGGCGAATCACGCCGGTGGGCGCGTTCGTCGACGCGGCATACGCGCAGGCCGGCCCGCGGCCGATGCCGCGCGGCAGGATCGCGACGCGACGCGACGCGAAGATCTCGACGTGCGCATCGAAGCGGACGCGATACGCACCGCAGAGCAATGCGCCAACCGGCTTGCCGTCGCGTACCGGCGCCGTCGGGTGGTACCGCGGGCCGACACCGACCGGCCACGGATGCACCGACGGCGGCAGGCCGGCGAGCGCGATCATTCGTGCACCGTCAGCGATCCCGCAACCGCGACGAGGCCGCACGCAACTGCGGTCGCACAGAGAGCACGGACGAGCGCACCGGGAAGCGCAGCGATGACGGCGCCGTGGAAGAAGACGCCGAACCACGACAGCGCCCACGCTGCGATGCCCGCGCCGATGCCGCCCGCCGTGTAGATTCGCGTGATTCCTCGACCGAGCACGACGAGCGCGATTGCGCCGATCGCGAGCGCGATGCCGGCGGCGAGCCCGAACCACGAGAGCCGCCCCGACGGCGAGTCACGCAACAGCAGCGCGACCTGGCACGCGATCGCCGCGGCGGCTGCGAGCGCGAACGCCGCGATCGCGACAGCGCCGCCACGTGCGCGCCCACGCGACAGCCACGCCCCGCCCGCAACGGCGACGAGCAGCGCCGCGCCGAGCCAGAGCCACCAGTGAGGCCGCGCCACGCGGACGAACGCGCCGCCGACGGCGCCATGCCTGCCGTCGACGACGACCGGCACGCTCCAGCGTGCGACGACGCCGTACCGGCCCGACTCGAACGGCGGCGGTGACAGGCGGTGCTCGTGCCAGGTGAACGACGAGCCCGACGCGAGGCGCTTCCAGCCGTGGGACGGCTGCTTCACGAGCCGGTCGGCCTGAGCGGTCGGCGATGAGAGGTTGACGAACACACCGTCACCGATTCGCAGCATCGGCTCGCGCAGATCACCGAGAACCGTCAGGTGCCCGTTCGTGCGCAGGCGCAGCGAGCGGTCGCCGTCGAGCACGGTGGCGTCGACACCCGGGACGGAGCGCACGGTCACGCGGTAGTCGATCGCGACGGTCGCCGCGCGCGGATGCGCCCAGGCGGGAGCGGCCGCGACGAGCGCGGCGAACGCTGCGACTACCGGCACGACGACGCACCGGGACCTTCCGGACACACGACCTCCTCGAGTAGCGGGACTACAGCGAGCGAGGAGAGCGCGGCGGCGCACGGCCGGCGGCGGCGGTCGCGAGCGGGCGCGCGCGCAGCGGCCCGACCGTGTCCGGGAACAACAGAGTCGCGGCACCGCGCAGCACCGGCGGGCGCGACGGCGAGCGCGCGATCCGGTCGGCGACGCGAAGCACGAGCGCGAGCAGGAGGCCGACCGCGAGCGCAAGCGGGATCGCCCACCAGCCACCGTGCCCGAGAACCCCTGCGACGCCGCCGGGATGGCCGGTCGCGAAGAGGCCCTCGAGCGTCTCCTGCAGCACGAAGAGCGTGAGCAGCGCGGCGGAAGCGCCGGCCCAGCGCTCGGCCAGCGACCGCTGCGCAGCGACCCGCCGGCGGATCGCGAACGTCGCGACTCCCGCCGCCGTGAGCATCACGATCCACGGCACCGACGTGGCGAGGTACGCGTGACCGGTGTCGGCAAGCTCGTTGCCCGCCTGGCCTCCGTAGCTCAGCCAGTAGCGCAGCTGGTGCACGAGGAGCGCGGCGGCGGGCAGGAGGACGACTCCCCTGCCTGACGCCTGCCGTGCAGTCCCGCGAAGCACGCCGCGAAGGCTACTGATTCATGTGCAACGTGCGCGTTTTTCTCCGGGCGCAACTCTTGCGCGAGGCGCCCTCCCGTCGTACATTCATGCCTCGCCGGGCACGGAGCGTGACTAGGTCGAAGCCCCGCCGAGCGGTTCGGAATCACCTTCGGGTGCAGACGAGTCGGTTGGCGAGGTGGACGAAAGCGCAACCGACCCGGCGTTTTCGTGGTCCGATGCGGCCGTCCGCCAGAATCGTGATCGCCTCGTAGATTTAGAGGATGCTCCGGTTCGTCCCGATCATTGCGGCCCTGCTGCTCCACGCCGCGGCGGGTCCGGTCGTGACCGTGTCGCCGACGATCACCGGTCAGCTCCAGCAAGGGAAGCAGCTCACCGTCTCTGCGGGCACCTGGACCGGCGTCGGGACGGTTGCCTACGCGTATCAGTGGTACCGCTGCGACAGCGCGGGCGCGCACTGCGGGTCGATCCACGGAGCGACCCGCGCGTCGTACACCGAAGTCGCAAAGGATGTCGGCGGCACGCTCTCCGCGGCAGTCGCCGCGACGGACTCGACCGGGAGGACGCGCGTCTACGCGCCGCTCGCCGGGATCGTCGCCCCGAAGGCCGCAACGTTTGCCCCCACGTCCCAGCCGTCCATCGCAGGCGCGCCGATTGTGGGTGAGGTGGTCAGCGTCGTGGCGCCGGTGAAGTCGCCCGCGCCGACGTACGCGTGGCTGCACTGCAACGCGAACGAGCGACTCTGCATGCCGATCGCGAACGCGGAGTCACCGACCTACACCGTCGCC
>DASZBP010000263.1:0-3993 GCA_035943915.1 Gaiellaceae bacterium
CGAACGACGGTTGGCCACCGCCCGGCTTGTACTCGTCCGCCGGCCAGAAGCGCGAGGAGTCCGGCGTGAATGCCTCGTCGCCGAGCACGAGATTGCCGTCGCCGTCGAGGCCGAACTCGAGCTTGGTGTCCGCGAGGATGATCCCGCGCTCGCCCGCGTAGTCGGAGACCCAGCGGTACAGCTCGATCGCGACGCGCTCGACCTCGTCGAACCGCTCCTCGCCGACGAGCTCGACTCCCGCTGCGCGGTCGATGTTCTCGTCGTGCCCCGTCGTCGCCTTCGTCGAGGGTGTGAAGATCGGCGTCGGCAGCTGCTGCGACTCGACGAGCCCCTTGGGCAGCTCGTGCCCGCAGACGGATCCGGTCGCAACGTAGTCCTTCCAGCCGCTGCCCGACAGGTAGCCGCGCACGACGCACTCGATCGGCAGCATCTCGAGCTTCTTGCACTCGGTCGAGCGGCCGTCCTCGCGCAGCGTGAGCAGGTGGTTCGGGACGATCTCCTTCGCCCGCGCGAACCAGAAGCCCGAGAGGCCCGTCAGCACGCGGCCCTTGTCGGGGATTGGCGTCGGCAGGACGACGTCAAACGTTGAGATCCGGTCGCTGGCGACGAGCAGCAGGCGATCGTCGTCGAGTGCGTACAGCTCGCGGACCTTGCCGCTGCCGACGTGGACGGCCGTGTCAGACATGAGCGGGCTCCTTCTTCTGGACGAGACGATGGACGCGGTCGAAGACACTGTCGAGATGCGCGACTGTCGCGTCGAGATCGAAGACCTCCTCGAGGCGCGCGCTGTCGAGGCGCGCGGCGATCGCGTCGTCCTCACGCGCGAGCTGCACGAAGTCGAGCTCCTCGTCCCACGCTCGCATGGCCGCTCCCTGCACGAGGCGATACGCGTCCGCGCGCTCGAGACCCGACTCGACGAGCGCGAGCAGCAGCCGGTGCGAGAAGAACAGGTTGTGCGACGCGTCGAGGTTCTTGCGCATGCGCTCCGGATAGACGACAAGGCCGTCGACGATCCACGTGAAGCGGTCGAGCATGTAGTCGAGCGCGAGGAACGCGTCCGGGACGACGACTCGCTCGGCCGACGAATGCTAGATGTCGCGCTCGTGCCACAGCGGCACGTTCTCGAAGCCGACGACGGCCGCCGCGCGGACGATACGCGCGAGCCCGGAGATCCGCTCGGCGATCTTCGGGTTGCGCTTGTGCGGCATCGCCGACGAGCCCTTCATTCCCGCACGGAACGGCTCCTCGAGCTCGCGCACCTCTGTGCGCGCAAGGTGGCGGATCTCGGTCGCGAACCGGTCGAGCGACGACGCGCAGACGGCGAGCGCCGAGAGCAGCTCCGCGTGCCGGTCGCGCGGGATCACCTGCGTCGACACGTCCTCCGGCTCGAGCCCGAGACGCTCGCACGCGATGCGCTCGAGCTCCGGGTCGAGCCCTGCGTACGTGCCGACCGTGCCCGAGAACTGCCCGACGCGGCACGCCTCCAGCGCGTTCGCGAGCCGCGTGCGCGCGCGGTCGAGCTCGAATGCCCAGCCGGCGAGCTTCCAGCCGAAGGTCGTCGGCTCGGCATGAATGCCATGCGACCGCCCGATGCAGATCGTGGCTCGGTGCTCGTCGGCGCGGCGCACGACTGCGGCGAGCGCGCGGTCGAGCCCGGCGACGAGCACGGCGCCCGCGTCGCGGATCTGCAGTGCAAGCGCTGTGTCGAGTACGTCCGACGAGGTCAGGCCGTAATGCACCCAGCGGCCCTCCGGCCCGAGCTGCTCTGCGACCGCGTCAACGAATGCCGCGAGGTCGTGGTCGGTCGTCTGCTCGATCTCGGCGACCCGCTCCGCCGTGGGCGGCTTCGCGTGCGCGCGAACAGTGGCGACGTCCTCGGCCGGAACGGCACCGAGGTCGGCCCAGGCGTCGAGTGCGGCGAGCTCGACTTCCAGCCAGCACGCGAGCTTGCCCTCCTCCGACCAGATCCGGGTCATCTCCGGACGGGCGTAGCGGGCGATCACCTCGACCAGTGTAGAGCGGCCGTGAGATAGACCTCGCGGCACCGCTCGAGCGACGCGATCTCGACCCACTCCACGGCCGCGTGCGCGCCGGTCCCGGACGGGCCGTAGAGCACCGTCGGGATCCCGGCGGCCGCGGTCAGGCCCGCATCGGTCCAGAACGGCATGCCGACGACCTCCGTCTCGCCCGTCGCTGCGAGCAGCGCGGTCACCAGCTCGTGGCCGGGATCGATCTCGAAGGCCTCGCGCGCCACGAGCACCCGGAGGCTCGCGTCGCCGGCGAGATCGCGGAGCTCTTGCTCGACGTCCTCGCCCGGCAGCGTGCGCCGCTCGGCGCCGAGCACGCACCTCTCTGCGTAGCTGAAGAGATCCTGGCCGCCCGAGATCAGCGACGCGTGCACCGATCCCGACTTCAGCAGCGAGTGCGTGCTCGCGCCGAGCGACTCATCCCGCTCCGCGATGCGCGTCAGCACCGGCGCGATCTTCCCGATCGCGTCGTCGCCGAGATGCGGCATCGAGCCGTGCGCCGCCACGCCCTTGGTCTCGATTTCGAACGCGACGAAGCCGCGGTGCGCTGTCGCGACGCGCAACCCCGTCGGCTCGCAGACGATTGCCGCATCCGTCTGCAGCCGCTCGACCACCGCGGACGTGCCGATCGAGTCCAGCTCCTCATCGGCGACCGCGGCGAGCACGACGTCCCCGGCAAGCCGTTCACGCGCGGCGTCCCGCACCGCGAGCATCGCGGCGGCAAGCGCGCCTTTCATGTCGTACGAGCCGCGCCCGTAGATGCGTCCACCGTCGATGCGCGCCGAGAACGGCTCGTCCATTGCATCGACGCTGACCGTGTCGAGGTGACCGTTCAGCATCAGCGAGCGCCCGCCGCCGCTGCCGTGTGCGGTCGCGACGATCGAGGGTCGCCCGTCGACGGGCTCCACGATGTCGACGTCGAGGCCTGCCTCACCGCACCAGCCCGCGACGAACGCTGCGATCTCGCGCTCGCCCGCGCCGCCGTCAACGAGGCCGGGATTGACCGAGTCGATCGCGACGAGCGCGGCGGCGAGCTCGGCGACTTCGGTCAAAGGAGCGCGAGGATGCGCGCGGCGAGCACGGCGGCGTTCTTTGCGTTGTCGACGCCGACCGCCGCGACCGGGACCCCGGGCGGCATCTGCGCGATCGACAGCAGCGCGTCGAGGCCGTCGAGGACCGAGAGCGACGAGCGGAGCGGCACGCCGATCACCGGCAGCTCCGTGTGCGCGGCGACGGCCCCCGGCAGTGCGGCCGCGAGGCCCGCGCCGCAGATCAGCACCTTGATCCCGCGGCCGGCCGCGCTCCGCGCGTAGTCCGCGACGGAGTCGGGCGAGCGGTGGGCCGAGCGGACGTCGAACTCCCACGCGATCCCACGCTTGTCGAGCTCGTCGAACGCGCCCTGCATGCGGTCGCGGTCGGACTCCGAGCCGACGAGGATCCCGACGAGCGGGTCAGGCACTTGCGAGAGCTCCGATGTCGCTGCGATAGCGCACGCCTGGAAACGTAACGCGCCTGACTGCGTCGTAGGCGCGCGAACGTGCAGCGGCGAGCGTGGCGCCCGTCGCCGTGACCGAGAGGATGCGGCCGCCGTTCGTGACGACGCGGCCGTCGCGCGCCGCGGTTCCGCCGTGGAAGACGATCGCGCCGTCCGCCTCGGCGGCGGCAATGCCCTCGATCGTGGCCCCCGCGTAGTCACTGCGCTCCGGGTACTCCGGCCCGGCGAGGACGACGGTCACAGCGGCGTCCTCCGACTCGCCGAGCGTGACCCCGGCCAGCTGGCCGCGCGCAGTCGCAGCGAGCGCGGCGAGCAGGTCACCATCGATGCGCGGCATCAGCACTTGCGTCTCCGGGTCGCCGAAGCGCGCGTTGAACTCGAGCACGCGCGGCCCGTCGGCGGTGAGCATCAGGCCCGCGAAGAGGCAGCCCGCGAACGGCGTGCCGCGCCGGGCGAGCTCTTCGATCACCG
>DASZBP010000264.1:0-9499 GCA_035943915.1 Gaiellaceae bacterium
AGGCCTACGGCATGCTGGCGGGCGACGTCACTGGCGATCCGACCACCCGTACGCCCGCCCAGAATCAGACCGTCCGCAACGTGTTCGTGATCGGGCCTGACAAGACGATCAAGCTGATCCTCGTCTATCCGATGACGACCGGGCGCAACTTCGACGAGGTGCTGCGGGTGATCGACTCGCTGCAGCTGACGGCGAAGCACAAGGTCGCGACGCCGGCGCAGTGGCAGCAGGGCGACGATGTGATCATCGCCGGCTCCGTGTCCAACGACGATGCGAAGGAGCTGTTCGGCTCGTGGGACGAGCCGAAGCCCTACATCCGGATCGTCAAGCAGCCGGCCTAAGGGCTAAGCCGCGACGCGGGTCTCGCCGGCGACCAGCACGCGGTCGATCTCGAGACGGTCGTTCAACACCACAATGTCGGCCGGTTGGCCTGGGGCGAGTCGGCCGACGTCGTCGAGGCCGAGGATCGCCGCCGGGACGGAGGTCGCCGCTGCGACCGCCTCCTCGAGCGGGACGCCGAGTGCGTGGAAGTTCCGCACGGCCTCGACCATCGTCAAGACGCTGCCGGCGAGGACGCCGTCGGGCCCGCGGACGGTGCCGTCGTGCACGCTCACGTCGAGGTCGCCGAAGCTGAAGGAGCCGTCGGAGAGGCCGGCGGCGGTGATCGCGTCGGTTACCAGCGCGACGCGGCCGGACGCCGCACGCCACACGACCTGGGCCGTCTCGGGCGCAAGGTGGATGCCGTCGACGATGATCTGGACGTAGACGTCGTCGCGTGCGAGCGCCGCGCCGATGATCCCCGGGTCGCGGTGCCGGAACGGGCGCATCGCATTAAAGAGGTGAGTGACCGTGCGCACGCCACGCGCGAACGCCTCGTTCGCCTGGTCGACGGTCGCGTCCGAATGACCGAGCGAAACCTTGACTCCGCGGGCGATCAGCGCGTCGATCAGCTCGCCGCCGCCGGGAAGCTCGGGCGCGAGCGTCATCAGCTTCACCGGGCCGCCTTCCAGCAGGCGCCCGAGCAGCGCACCGTCCGGGTCCCGGCGCGAGGACGCCATGTGCGCGCCGAGCCGCGAGGGGGAGAGGAACGGCCCTTCGAGATGCACGCCGAGCACGCGCGGCCGCGCCGGGCCTGTCGGCACCTCGCGCATCGCCGCGAGCAGGTGCTCCTCGGGGCTCGTGATCAAGGTGGGCAGGTACGAGGTGACGCCGGTCTCGAGCAGCGCCTCGCCGGCGCGCTTGTAGCCGTCGGAGTCGGCGTCGAGGAAGTCCACGCCGCCGAAGCCGTTCACCTGAAGGTCGACGAAGCCCGGTACGGCGATGCCGGCGCCGGAAGGCGCCGCGAGCCCGACGCCGGAGATCCGGCCGTCCGACACCTCGACGTCGCCGGAGACGAGCATCCCCTCGACGACTGCCGCTGCCACACCGAGCTTCATCGCGGGCAGTCTAAGGCGGCTTCGGGAAATGGTCAATACCACTTGTCGGCCACGTCCCTTGAATCCGGCCGAGTTGGTCTATACCATCCAACCGGCAATGGCGGCAATCCGGCTCGAAAGCGTATCGAAGCGGTTCGGTGACGTCGCCGCGGTCGACGATGTCTCCCTCGAGATCGCCGACGGCGAGTTCCTCGTCCTGGTCGGCCCGTCGGGCTGCGGGAAGTCGACGCTCCTCCGCATGATTGCCGGGCTCGAGGACGTGAGCGCGGGCTCGGTGGCGATCGGCGACCGCGACGTGACCGATCTGGCGCCCCGCGACCGTGACATTGCGATGGTCTTCCAGTCGTACGCGCTGTACCCGCACATGACCGTCCGGCAGAACCTGGGCTACGGGCTGAAGGCGCGGCGCACGCCGAAGCCGGAGATCGCGCGCCGCGTCGACGACGTGGCGGCCCTGCTCGGCCTCGAGCAGCTGCTCGACCGCCGGCCGGCGCAGCTGTCCGGCGGCCAGCGCCAGCGCGTCGCGATGGGCCGCGCGATCGTGCGGCAGCCACAGGCATTCCTGCTCGACGAGCCGCTGTCGAACCTCGACGCGAAGCTGCGCGTCGGCATGCGCGCGTCGCTCGCGCAGCTGCACCAGCGTCTCGGCATCACCACGGTGTACGTGACGCACGACCAGACCGAGGCGATGACCCTTGGCCAACGCGTCGCGGTGATGCGCGACGGCCACATCCTCCAGGTCGACCGCCCGCAGCACCTCTACGCGGAGCCGCGCAACCTGTTCATCGCGGCGTTCATCGGGTCGCCGGCAATGAATCTCGTCGAGGCCACGATCGAAGGTGACGAGGTGACGTTCGGGCAGTACCGCGTGCCGCTCGCCACGCCGCGGAGCCCTGGCAAGGTCGTGCTGGGCATCCGGCCGGAGAGCTTCGAGGACGCGGCGTTCGCGCCCGGCCTGCCGACGCTGAACGTCGTCGTCGAGGTCGTCGAGGAGCTCGGCGCCGACGCGCACGTGTTCTTCCACGTCGACGCTCCGCCGGTCACCGCCGAGGTGCTCGAAGCGCGCGACGAGGCGATTTTGCCTGGAAACCAGGCGCTTTTCACCGCCCGTGTCGATGCGCGCACGCGTGCGCAGGTGGGAGGCCGGCTGGACGTCGCGGTCGACGCCGCGCGCTTCCACTTCTTCGATTCCGAGACGGGCGACCGGCTGGGCACGGCCGACCGCGCGCTCGCAGCCGGCGTAAGCTCGACGGAGCCGGCCAAGAGCGCAGGTGCCGGCTTTGCCGGCGCCGGAGCGGGAAATTGACGAAGCAGCGCGAGACGCGCGAGCAGGTCCTCGAGCTGATCGAGTCGCTCACGCCGGGCGACAGCATCCCCTCCGAGCGCCAGCTGAGCATCGACCTCGGCGTGTCGCGTCTCACGGTCCGCGCAGCGCTCGACGACCTCGTGCGCGAGGGCTACCTCGTCCGCCGCCGCGGCGCGGGCACATTCGTCAGCGAGCCGAAGGTCGCGAAGGGCGTAGGCACGGTGAGCTCGTTCAGCGACGACATGCGCGAGCGCGGCATGAAGCCGGCGAGCCGCACGCTCGATTTGCAGGTCGTGCCGGCCGGCGCGCGCCTCGGCCGCATGCTGCACGTCTCGCCGTCGGAGCCGGTCGCGGTGATCAAGCGCCTCCGTCTCGCCGACGGCGAGCCGATGGCGATCGAGCTCCTGCACGTGCGCCAGTCGCTCGTGCCCGGCCTGCTTGCCGACGACCTCGAGGAGAACTCGTTCTACGACCTGCTCGAGTCGAAGTACGGCGTCGAGATCGTCGGCGGCACCCAGACGGTGGAGCCGACCGTGACGAACGAGGAGGAGTCGGGCGCGCTCGGCGTCCCGCTCCATTCGCCGGCGCTGCTTTTCGAGCGCATCACGCGGTCGGCCGCAGGCGACATCGTCGAGTTCACGAGCTCCACCTATCGCGGCGATCGGTACCGCCTGGTGTCCGAGCTGGGCGCCGGCGGCGTCCCCGCCGACCCGATGGGGCTCGCCACCGTCGTGGCCCGCTAGCGCAAGTGGTATTGACAACTCTGTTACCACTGTGCGACCATCCGGCTTCAGTGGCAATTGGTCTATACCAAACCCAGCGGCGCCGAACCCTCCGTGCTTTCGCCACGACGCGGAGCGAGCGGTTGGCCCGCCTGACTCTGGAGGCTTCCAGGTGAAGAGACGCAGCATCGTCGCGCTCTCCGTCGTCGCCGTTCTCGCCGCTGCGGTCATGACCGCGACGTCGGTTGCGTCGACGAAGACGGCGACGGCCAGCAGTATCACCGTCTGGCTGCAGGTCGACGCCCAGTCCGGTTGGCCGGATCTGGTGGCGGCCGCGAACAAGCAGTTCCAGTCCGACCACCCCGGCACGACCGTCAACGTCCAGTACCAGAACTGGGGCGACCATCTGCAGAAGTTCGACGCCACGCTCGCAGGCGGCGGCGGCCCGGACGTCATCGAGATGGGCAACACCGAGATGACCAAGTACATGGCAGCCGGCGCGTTCGCCGACCTGTCCGGCAACAAGGCGTCGTTCGACAACTCGGCCAACTGGCTCTCGGGCCTGGCGAAGTCGGGTGTCTACAGCGGCAAGACGTACGGCGTCCCGTACTACGCGGGCTCGCGCGTCGTCACCTACCGCACCGACCTGTTCTCGAAGGCAGGCATCAAGAAGCTGCCGAACTCGATTGCAGCGTTGACCGCGGACGCGCACAAGCTCCTCGCCAAGAACAAGGAGAAGGGCTTCTCGCCGTTCTACGTCGCAGGTGAGGACTGGTACGCCGCGATGGGCTTCGTGTTCGACTACGGCGGCGGCATCGCACAGCGCGTCAGCGGCAAGTGGAAGGGCCTCCTCGGCTCAAAGGCATCGATCGCAGGCCTCACCGCGTACAAGAACTTCTTCTACGCGGCATCGCGGGCCGGCAAGACCGCGACCGAGGGCGCACCGAACCCGAACCCGTACGACGTGTACGCACAGGGCCTCGTCGGCTCGATGATCGGGCCGAGCTGGTTCTCGTGCTGCGTCGGCGCGAAGTACAAGGGCGCCACCGCGCAGTTCGTGATGCCGGGCCACGTGAAGGGGACGTCCATGCCGGGCTTCCTCGGCGGCTCGGACCTCGCAGTGCCGATCACCTCGGGCGACAAGTCGCTCGCGGCTGACTGGATCAAGGACTTCACCAGCACGGCCGGCGAGAAGGGCCTGCAGGCGAAGGGCAACATCCCGAACGCGACCAACCTGCTCGGCGCAAGCGTCAACGAGAAGGCTGCCTCGCGCAGCTGGTTCGTGCCGACCGCCAAGCACTGGGTGGATGTCGAGAACGGCAACATCCTCCGCAATATGCTCGGGCAGATCCTGACCGGGAAGCTCTCGGTCAAGCAGGCCGCACAGTCGGCCAGCGACAACATCGCCTCGGTGCTGAATCAGCCGTAACGAGGCTTTGCAGGGGAGCAGTGCAATGAGCGCCGCCGCCGAGGCCCACAGCTGGTCTCGGCGGCGGCGCCGTTTTCTGGAGCGGTCGACCCCGTACTGGCTGATCCTCCCGATCCTCGTCGCGATCGGCGTCGTGCTCGGGTACCCGCTCTACTGGCTCGCGCGCCTCTCGTTCAAGCAGTACGGGCTGTTCGAGCTGATCCAGCATCGCGGCCCGTCGGTCGGCTTCAAGAACTTCCGGACGGTGCTGCACGACTCCGTGTTCTGGCACACGCTCGTGCGGACGATCGTCTTCACGGTCGTCAACGTCGGGCTGACGATCGTGCTCGGCATGTTGATCGCGCTGCTGCTTCTCCGCGTCAGCGGGTGGGTGCGCATCCTCCTGACGTCGGGGCTCGTGCTCGTCTGGTCGATGCCCGTCGTCGTCGCGGTGCAGCTCTGGTTCTGGATGACGAATTACGAGAACGGCGTGCTCAACCACGTGTTGTCGTGGGTCGGCGCGACCGGCGAGCAGCACGACTGGTACGCGACGACGTTCTCGCAGCTGTCGATGGTCACGCTGCTTGTGGTGTGGGGCGCGCTGCCGTTCGTCGTCATCACGCTGTACGCGGGGCTGGCACAGGTGCCTCACGACCTGCTCGAGGCGGCATCTGTCGACGGTGCACGTCCATGGCGCGCATTCAAGGACATCACGCTGCCGATCCTGCGCCCGATCCTGCTGATCCTCACGAGCCTCTCGATCATCTGGGACTTCGGCGTGTTCACGCAGCCGTACCTGCTGATCGGGCAGGCGAAGACGCAGAGCGGCAACTACCTGATGAGCACGTACCTCTTCGAAGAGGGGTACTTCAAGACGGACTTCGGCCGCGGCGCGGCGATCTCGATCCTGATGCTGCTGATGGTCGCGTTGATCAGCGTCTTCTACGTGCGCCGCATGGTGAGCATCGGGCAGGAGACGGCATGAAGCAGGCCGGCTGGAACGCCGTCGGCATCGCCGTGTTCGTCGTGATCGTCTTCCCGGTGTTCTGGATGATCTCGACGGCGTTCAAGCCCGACGATCAGATCGTGTCGCTGAACCCGACATGGATCCCATTGCATCCGACGATCGCGCACTTCACGGCTGCTCTGCACAAGCAGTACTTCTGGACGGACGTGAAGAACAGCCTGCTGATCGTCTGCATCACGGTTGCGATCTCGATCGTGCTCGCGTTCCTCGCAGCGGTTGCGCTCGCCCGCTATCGCTTCAGCGGCCGCAAGGCGTTCGTCGTGTTGATCATCGGCATTCAGATGCTGCCCCAGGCCGGGCTGATCATCCCGCTCTACGTCGTGCTCGCGAAGTACCACCAGACGAACCAGCTGAGCGGCGTGATCATCACGTACATGACGTTCGTGCTGCCGTTCTGCGTGTGGACGCTGCGCGGGTTCCTGATCGGCATCCCGAAGGAGCTCGAGGAGGCGGCGATGGTCGACGGCTCGACGCGGCTCGGGGTGTTCGTGAAGATCCTGCTGCCGCTGATGGGCCCCGGGCTCGTCGCGACGAGTGTGTTCGCATTCATCACGAGCTGGAACGAGTACATCTTCGCGCGCGTGCTGATCAACGACCAGCGGAAGAACACGATCACGGTGTGGCTGTCGTACTTCCTCGGCACGAGCCGGCACACGGACTGGGGCGCGCTGATGGCGGCGTCGACGCTCACCGCGATACCTGTCGTCGTGTTCTTCCTGCTCGTGCAGCGCCGCATCGCGTTCGGCCTGACCGCCGGCGCAGTGAAGGGCTGATGGATGGACGAGCTCGCGGCAGCGGTCCTGCTTCCGAGCTTCCCGGGCGCCACGCCGCCGGACTGGATCCGGCGCTTTCTCGCCGCGGGCGGTGGCGGCATCACGCTGTTCTCGTACAACGGCCCCGACTTCGCGGCCGTCAACGCGGCGCTGCGCGCGGAGCGGCCCGACTTGCTGACCGCGATCGACGAGGAAGGCGGCGACGTCACGCGGCTCGAGTCGGATGAAGGGTCGTCGTACCCGGGCAATGCGGCGCTCGGGGCGATCGACGACGTCGTGGCGACGGAGTCGGTGGCCGAGGCGATCGGCGCGCAGCTTGCGGCAGCGGGTGTGAACTGGAACTTCGCGCCGGTTGCCGACGTGAACGTCCCCGGCAACCCCGTCATCGGCGTGCGCTCGTTCGGCTCCGACGTCGCGCTCGTCGCGCGGCACACCGCTGCGTACGTGCGCGGGCTGCAGCGCGCCGGCGTCGCCGCGTGCGCGAAGCACTTCCCGGGTCACGGCTCGACGGAGCAGGACTCGCATCTCGAGCTGCCGACCGTGACGGGCAACGTCGAGACGGGTCTCGAGCCGTTCCGCGCGGCCGTCGCGGCGGGGACGAAGTCGGTGATGACCGCGCACATCCGCGTGCCGGCGTTCGGAGACTTGCCGGCGACGACCAACGCGCCGCTGCTCGGCCTGCTGCGCGCGGAGTTCGACGGCGTGATCGTCAGCGACGCGCTCGAGATGAAGGGCCTGAGCGGCGCGGTCGGCGTCGAGCGCGCCGCGGTGCTCGCGCTCGAAGCGGGCTGCGACGCCCTCTGCGTCGGCCACGACCTCCACGACGAGGCCGTGACCGCGATCGCCAAGGCGATCTCTGACGGCGTCGCGCGCGAGCGCCTGGAAGAGGCGGCCGCTCGCGTCCGCACCTTGGCCGAATGGGCCACTCTCGGTGCCAGACAGGTGCCAGACACGTGTCTGGACCGTGACGTCGCGCGGCGGGCCGTGACGCTCGTCGGCGACGTACGTGTCCGCAAGGGCGCGCGCATCGTGGAGCTGTCGCCGGCCGCGAACATCGCGGCGGGGGAGCACCTGCACACGCTCGACGGCGCGACGTTCGTGCGCGAGGGCGAGGCCGTCCCGGACGCGGACGTCTACATCGTGCGCGACGCGCACCGGCACGCGTGGATGCGCGAGGCGGCCGACCGTCCCGATGCCGTCGTCATCGAGGTCGGTCTGCCCGAGTGGCGGCCGTGCCGCGCGCGCGGATACGTCGCGACGCGCGGACGCAGCCGCGTCTCGCTCGACGCAGCACGCGAGGTGCTCGGGCTGTGACCACGACGTTTCTCGACGCGGAGCTGCGCGAGCAGCCGGAAGCGCTCGCGCGCCTGCTCGACCGCCAGCACGCGCAGGCGCTCGATGTCGCCGATCTCTTCCGTCGCGACGACGTGCAGTACATCGTCATCGCGTCGCGCGGCTCTTCGTCGAACGCCGCGCGCTACGCGCAGTACCTGCTCGGCCGCGCGCACCGCGTGCCGGTCGCGTTCGCGACACCTTCCCTCTACACGCTCTACGAGCAGCCGCCGCGGCTCGACGGCGCACTCGTCATCGGCATCTCGCAGTCGGGCTCGTCGCCCGATGTCGGCTCCGTCGTCGAAGAGGCGCGCCGGCAGGGACGGCCCACGATCGCGATCACGAACGACGCGTCGTCGCCACTCGCGCAGGCGGCCGAGGCAGTGCTCCCGCTCGAGGCAGGCACCGAGCAGTCCGTGGCAGCGACGAAGACGTATCTCAACTCGCTCGGCGCGCTCGCGCTGCTCTTCACCGCATCCACGCGCGACGCGAACGCCTTCGCAGAGCTGCGACGCATGCCGGAGCTCGTCGCCGCGCAGCTCGAGCGGTCCTGGAAGGACGTCGACAACATCGGCGAGCTCGCGGGCGGCACGGTGATGGCGCGCGGCGTCAACTTCGGCACCGCGCACGAGATCGCGCTGAAGATGCGCGAGCTGTCAGGTCTCCTGTTCGAGGCGTACTCGTCTGCCGACCTGATGCACGGACCGGTCGCGGCGATCCAGCCGGGGTGGCCGGTGATCGCGGTCGCCCCGTCCGGGCCGGCACAGGCGAGCATGCGCGAGGCGATCGAGGCGGTGTCGGCGCGCGGTGCGCGGCTGATCGTCATCTCCGACGACCCCGGCGCAGAGCTCCCGCTCGTGAGCGGAGTGCCGGAATGGCTCAGCCCGCTCGTCGCCGTCGTCCCGGGCCAGCTCGCGGCACGACGGATCGCCGAGCTGCGCGGCGGCGACCTCGACCGGCCCGGGGGCCTGTCGAAGATCACGCTGACGCGTTAACTTGCGATCGAGCTAGATCTCGGCGGTGTCGAGATGCCGGTCGGACGCGCAGAGGCGCGCCCAGTGATTGCACCGCTCGACGATCCGCGCGGTGTTCTCCTCCGGCAGCTCCGTCGGCAGCTCGACTCGCACCATCTGCACCGACGCCTCGTGACCGTGACCGATCTCGTGGCGCTCCTCGCAGATGATCGAGACGTCGCCGACCTCGTCGAGCAGCAGCGCCGCGAGGCGGTCGACTTCGGCAGGTGTCGCCGCGCGTCCGGTCGCGACGCCGAAGTTGATCCGCACCTCGACGGCCGGCGGATCGTGCTTCTGCACTGTGAATGCGAGGGGGAGGTCGTCCATCAGTAGTTCAACGTACGAACGCTGTCTCAGGTTTCGCGCGGTTGCCAGCGAAACGTGCGAATTGCGGCCAGAAGGCCGATTGCGCCCCATCCGGCGACCACGGCAAGGGCGCCGAGCTCCGACCAGATCGGGTCGCCGTGGACCATCACGTTGCG
>DASZBP010000265.1:0-4667 GCA_035943915.1 Gaiellaceae bacterium
GACGATTATGTGACCAAGCCGTTCTCGCCACGAGAGCTCGTTGCGCGGGTGCGAGCGATCCTTCGCCGCTCCGAGCCTGACACGCCCGCGGTGCTCGAGGTCGGCGACGTCGTCCTCGATCGCCGGCGTCGCGTGGTGACGGTTGCAGGCCGTGTCGCCGAGCTGCGCACGCTCGAGTTCGACCTATTCGCAGCACTCGCTCTGGAACCCGGCCGTGTGCTCACGCGAGACGAGCTTCTGCGCAGCGTATGGGGGACCACGTTCCCCGGCGGGACGCGCACGATCGACGTCCACGTCTCGCAGGTGCGCAAGAAGCTGCGCCGACCAGACCTGATCGCGACGGTGCGCGGGACCGGGTACCGCCTCGTGCCGCCGCGGTGACCTCACTTCGCGCGCGCCTGGGCTTCGCCATCGCTGCTGCAGTGCTCGCCGCAATTGCGTTGACTCTCCTTTGCGCGGCGCTGCTCGTCGACCGGTCGCTCAACAAGGCGGCCCTGCGCGGCCTTTCGCAGCAGGCGGCGCTGCTCGCGCAACGGACGCTGCGTCCGCGCACAGGCCCCTTCGGCGTCTTTCTCGCAACTCAAGACGAGCGGGTCGCGGTCGTCTCTCGTTCGCAGGCAGCCCTGCTCTTGCCGTCTGCCGAGGACGCTTCCCGCCCGACAACCGGATCGCTGACGCTGCACACCACCCACTACCTGTTCGCATCACATCCAAGCGGCAACGAGACGATCGTGATGCTGCGAAGCGAGCATTCCGTGGCGGCCGACCACCGGTCGTTCCTCTACGCATTCGGGGCAGCGGCGGGTCTCGGCGCAGTGCTCGCCGCGCTTGTTGCATCGCTGCTCGCACGGGGCATCGCGCGTCCGGTCGGACGGGTGGCGGATGCGAGTCGCCACTTGGCGGCCGGCGGGACGCTCGTGGCGCTTCCCGAAGCAGGCTCCGACGAGCTCAGAACGCTCGCGCGCGCATTCAACGAGATGGCGTTGCAACTCAGCCAGGCACGCGATTCGGAGCGCTCTTTCCTGGTGTCCATCAGCCACGAGCTGCGTACCCCGCTCACGGCGATTCGCGGCTTCGCGGAGGCGCTGCACGACGGAGTGCTCTCGCCCGTGCGCGCCGGTGAGGTGATCGAGGCGGAGGCTCGCAGGCTCGAGCGCCTCGTCGTCGACCTGCTCGAACTTGCACGCCTCAACCGCCTCGGCTTCGACGTAGAACGACAGCCGCTCGACCTCGCCGCGGTCGCACGCGAGACCGTCGACCGCCATGAACGGCGGGCGCGCGAGCTCGGAGTCGCGCTGGAGTACGAAACGGCGGGCGACACTCAGGCGCTAGGCGACCACGACCGGCTGCTGCAGGCGGTCTCCAACCTGGTCGAGAACGCGTTGCGCTGCACGCCGAGCGGTGGTCGCGTGGACGTCCACGCGAACCCTGGGGAGATCGCGGTCGCGGACACCGGGCCTGGCATCGCATCCGAGGATCTTCCCCACGCGTTCGACCGCTTCTTCCTCTATCGCCGCTACGGCGCCGAACGGCCCGTCGGGACCGGTCTGGGGCTGGCACTTGTACGGGAGCTCGCACAGGCGATGGGCGGAGACGTGACGGTGGAGAGCGAGCTCGGTCGCGGCACCACGTTTCGGATCAGCATCGCCGCCTGAACTGCCTGCGCCTCATCGCCGTCTCAGAGAGAAAGCGCATCATCCGCCTGAGTGGACCCCACACCCGCGGCCAGGCAGGCCCCCTTCCGCCGACGTCGGCGTCCCCGGCGTCGCCTCCTCGCGCCGATCGTGCTGCTCGTCGTTCTCTCGCCGGCGCTCTACTCCTACACGACGACGATGCTGAGGCCATCAAGCCTGCCACTCGGCGTCCGAAGCGTCGAATGGCTGCGACAGAACCACGGCAACTGGATCGTCGATCAGGTCGAACACGTCTACTACGGATGGTGGAAAAAGCCTCGGAAGGGCGGCCCACAGCTCCAGGCGCTGCCGGGCACCCTGGGGACGACGCCGGCGCCCGCCAAGCCGACGCGTGCGACCGCGTTTCCTCCGCACGTCCCGCTCGTTTTTCCACACGCCCTCCCCGGCGAAGGTGCGTGGCACCAGAGCGGCCCCGGTGTCTTCGTCACCGAGTTCCGGACCGAGCGTGACTACCCGCGTATCGTCGCCTACGTCGCGTGGTTCGATCACACGCGCACCGCGGTCGCCTGGTATCCCGGCCGGTACGAGCCTCCTAGTGCGCCCGTGCGCGGACCGGTCTCGATTCCGTCGGACCAGCGGTGGCGACTACTCGCGACGTTCAACGGCGGCTTCATCCACATCGACGGCAACAATGGGTCGTCGATCGGTGGCCTGGAGTATGAGCCGCTGCAGAAGGGACTCGCAACCTTGATCGCATATCGCAACGGGCACGTCGACATCCGCGCCTGGACGGGCGGTCTCGTTGCCGGCCGCGGCATCGCGTTCGCGCGTCAGAGCCTCCCCCTGATCGTCGATCGTGGCAAGCTGAACCCGGCACTGAACGACAGCTCCCAGTGGGGCTTCACACTCGGCAACGCGGTTCGCGTGTGGCGCACCGGCGCTGGAGTCGACCGTCGTGGCAACCTCATCTTTGCAGCCGCCGACGGCCAGACGGTGACAACGCTGGCACAGATCTTGCAACGCGCCGGAGCGGTGCGTGCGATGCAACTCGATATCAACCCGGAGTGGCCCACGCTGATCACCTATGGGCATCATCACGGGCTTGATCCGACCAAGATCGTCCCGAACTACCAGCAGCCGGCTACCCGCTACCTCGTTCCGGACGATCGCGACTTCTTCGCCGTCTACCGGCGACTGCGGGGACCCGTCACAGTCCCATTCAAGTGAGCCACGCAAGCCGTCTGCGCAAACCCCACGTGTCACTGCTTAAGCTGCCCGAGCACTGCGGCATCATGCTCGCAGGCTTACTGGCGGTGACGATGGTGCTCGCGCCGAGCAGCAGAGCGAGCCCGTCGTTTCACATGCTCCGGTTTCGTTTCGTCGACACGACACGGACCGCGCACTTCCGAAACGGACGAGTCGTACCACGCACTCTCGTCACGTACGTCCGCATCCCCGCGGGGCGCGGACCGTTCCCGCTCGTCGTCTTCGCGCATGGGTACGAGTCAACGCCGGGGCGTTACGCGCGTCTTCTCGACACGTGGGCGCGGGCTGGCTTCGTCGTCGCGGCTCCACTGTTCCCACTCGAGAACGCCAACGCTCCGGGCGGATCAAACGAGAGTGACATCGTCAACGAACCCGGGGACATGAGGTTCGTAATCACGCGTCTGCTTCGCATCTCGTCGCTGCACATTTCGGCAGCGAAGATTGCCGTTGCCGGACAATCGGACGGTGCGGAAACCGCATTCGCTGTAGCGGAGGAATCGCACTACCGTGACCCGCGTGTGCGAGCGGCCGTGGTTCTCTCCAGTGCCGAACTGGCCGGCGGCGTCCCGATCGCCGGACCGCCACTACTCGCGACGCAGGGAACGCGCGACACGACGAACCCGCCTCGATACACAGCCCGCTTGTACGCCGCCGCGCACCGACCGAAGTTTCTCCTGACCCTGGTCGGCGCAGGCCACCTCGCGCCGTACACGAGCGACAACACCTACTTCTCGATCGTGAGCCTCGTGACTACGGCTTTCCTCGACCATTACCTGATCGGAGGCTCGCTCGACGCCGTGGTCGCCGCGGCGAGAGCACCCCGACTTGCGGCGCTGACCTTCAGCCTATGACGCGTCGCCGCGACCGTGCCCGACCATAAGTCCTTCTTACAACCCTTGCTAGCTTGACCCCGGTGTCTCGCTCCAGCCGTCTTCGTCCTGTGGCGCGGTGGACGCTGGTGGTCGGACTCGTCTGCGTGGTCGGTGTGGTGGTGCTGATCGTCTGGACCAGCGGCAGGACCGGGCCGTCGATCGGCTACGACGCTTCCTATCCGCAGTGCTCGGGCTCCTTCCCGTCGCGTCCGCTGTTCGGAATCGTCGGTGTCAACGGCGGGCTGGCGCGCAACGCGAATCGATGTCTCGGCGCCGAACTGCGCTGGGCCCGCGACGCGCCAGGGCAGAAGCATCCGAAGCAGCCGCCGGTGTCGCTGTACATCGACACCGGCAACCCTGGCGGCCGTCACGTGGGTGACTGGCCCCGCAGCGGAACCGCACCGACCTACGGTTTGTGTAACGGCATGTTGACCAACTCTTGCTCGTTCCTCTACGGCGAGCAGCGTGCCTCCCACTCGTACCGCCTGGTCGCCGCATCCGACCCGATTGAAGCCAAGACGGTGCCTTGGTGGCTCGACGTCGAGCTGTCTTCCAGCTGGGCTGGGACATATCAGCTCAACATCGCCGCGTTGCAGGGCTTCATCGCCGGCCTCCGGATCGCAGGCACGACCGGTCCGATCGGGATCTATTCCACCGGCCCCCAGTGGAAGGACATCACCGGACTGACAGCGGATACGACAGCGGCTGCATTCAACGGCCCGCTGCACGATTGGGTGGCCGGAACCGAGGCAACACTCTCGCAGGCACGGCAGGCTTGTGCGAGCGGCGGATTCACCGGCGTCGCACCCGCGCTCACGCAGTACCGGATCGGCGCACTCGACGCCGACCTACGCTGTGCTACCGCGCGCTGAACTGCAACGAGACTCGAGTTCGA
>DASZBP010000266.1:0-4485 GCA_035943915.1 Gaiellaceae bacterium
GTGCCAAACGACGTACGGCTCCGCACTCGACACCTCGAGCGGCAACTACAACCAGCTGATCAACGGCGGCCGCTACTGGACCGAGCTCGAGTACAGCAACAAGCTCGGCGACTGCTACCAGCTCGGCGAGCCGGTGGTCTCGACACTCGCGCCGATCGTTGCGCTCCCCGGTCAGACGGTGACGATCACCGGACAGAACTTCTTCGGACCGGTCGTCGTGCGCTTCAACGGAATCGTTGCGCCGGTCGTCTCCGTCACGCAGAGCGCGATCACCGTTCACGTTCCCAACGGCAGCTATTTCGGCAAGGTCACGGTGCAGGCACTCGGCGGCATCGGGACGAGCGCCGTGAGCTTCGGGTCCCCGAAACCGCTGATCGCGTCCGTCGACCCGCTCGACGGCAAGGTCGGCACCGCCGTCACGCTCACCGGCACGAATTTCACGAGCGTCACCGGAGTGAAGTTCGGGACGATCGCGTCGACGTATGCCGTTCTCGACGACGGCACGCTCACCGCAACCGTCCCCGTCGCGTTCTCGAGTGGCAAGGTGACGCTCCTCTCCACTGGCGGCAGCGTCGTGTCGACGCAGGTCTTCCAGGTGACGAAGGTCGCATCGTTCGCGCCGAGCGCCGCCAAGGCGGGCGCTCTCGTGACGATCTCCGGCCAGGGCCTGCTGTCCGCGACGACGGTCGACTTTCCGGGCCACGACGGCGTGGCGGTTGCGAGCACCAGCACGACGTCGGTGCGTGTCGCGGTGCCGGTCGATGCGACCGGGCCGGGCGCGCTCGTCGTCCACACGCCGAACATCGACGGTGCGGGCATCGCGACCAAGCCGTTCAAGGCGACGCCGACCATCACATCGTTCACGGACGACGGCCGCGCCGGATCGGCGGTCACGATCGCAGGCGCGAACCTCGGTGACGCCACCGCGGTGACGTTCGGCAAGGACGCGGCGTCGTTCGACTCGCCGTCGGCGACGAGCATCACCGCGTACGTGCCTGCAAATCTCACGAGCGCGAAGATCACCGTTGTCACACCGCACGGGAGCGTGATCACGAACACGCCCTTCGCGGTCACGAAGGTCACCGGCCTCTCGCCGGCGGCTGCGCCTGCGGGCTCGGTCGTGACGATCAACGGCCAGGGCCTCGGCTCGGCGACGAGCATCGACTTCGGTGGTGCGACCGGCGTGGCGGTGACGTCGACGACAGCGACGGCTGTGAAGGTGAAGGTGCCGGCCGGTGCGAGCATCGGCGACCTCGTCGTGCACACGCCGAACATCGACGGCACCGGTCTCGCGACGACGCAGTCGTTCAAGCCGTTGCCGCGCATCACGAGCTTCGATACGAACGGCTACCAGGTCGGCGATACGGTCACCGCGCGCGGCACGAACCTCGCCGAGAGCGGCGCGTACACCGCGAAGATCGGTGGCGTTGCAGTCGATGGGCTCACGGTCGTCGACGGGCAGACGCTGACGTTCCGGGTGCCGCCGGGTGCGCTCAGCAGCGCTCTCACGTTTGCGAATGCGGCCGGGTCGACGACGAGTGGCGCGACGGTCGCGATTCGCGCAACGATCGCGAGCTTCACGCCGGCCAACGCCGCCGCAGGCACGAGGGTGACATTCACCGGCTCGACGTTCCACGGCACGACGTCCGTCTCGTTTGGCGGGGCGAAGGCGTCGTTCTCGGTCGGCGCGGGCGGCTCGACACTCACCGCCAACGTCCCTCCTACAGCGGTCGACGGCCCGATCACGGTGACGAACGCGGGAGGATCGACCGATACCGCAACGCCCTTCCACGTCGACCCGGTGATCGACGGCTTCCGCCCGGCGTCCGGCGCCGTCGGCACGACGGTGACGGTCAGCGGGACCGGCTTGAAGGCCGTCGCGATGGTGGACTTCGGCGGCGGTGTCTCCGCCGCGCCGCGCTCGACCACGGCGACCTCGCTCGTCGTCGTCGTGCCCGCCGGCGCGACATCGGGCCCGATCGCAGTGCATGCGGGCTCGTCGTCCGGCGTGGCGCGCGGCTCGTTCGGCGTCACGTTCTCGGTGACATCGCTCTCGCAGCCGCTCGGAGTCCCCGGTGCCACGATCACGCTCTCAGGGATCGGGCTCACGAACGTCACATCGGTGAAGTTCGGCGGGCTCCCCGCGACGATCACTTCGCAGTCAGGCTCATCCTTGACCGTCGTCGTCCCGGCGATCACCGAGGACGTCGACGTCTCGGTGACGAAAGGCTCGACGACGATCGACTCGCCCGAGGCGTTCGGCCTGTTCTCCGTGACGTCCGCCGCTCCGCATGCCGTCACGGCGGGTGGGACGATTCACGTGCAGGGCTCGCACCTCGCGGGCGCGAAGGCGAAGTTCGCCGGCGTCGACACGCCGGTCACGCTGTCGCTGGGCGGGAACGCGACCGTGCCCGACGGGTTCACGGGCGGCACCGTCACGATCGCCGACGCGTACGGCGACGCGATCGACGAGACATACGCGCTGTTCTCGGTCGTCTCGTACTCGGCAGCGCACGCCGGGCCCGGGGACACGATCTCGATCGCGCTGACGGACGGCGACTACTCGTCGGCGGCCGTGCACGTGCAGTTCCCCGGCGCGGGCGTCGTCACCGCGACGGGCGGCAACGGCTCGGCGCAGGTCGACGTTCCGGCCGGCGCCACGAGCGGTGCGCTGCAAGTCGAAGCCGGCACGAGTGGCTGGGCGACCGGCGGCGACTTCACCGTCGACCGCGCGAGCGTCGTGCTCTCCGAGGTCGATCCGGGCGGCAGCGGCGCACAGCTCCAGCTGCTCGCGACGAGCGATGGCGGGCTCGGTGACACGACCGTCACCTGGCGCCAGGGCGGCGACACGCACGCGATCCATCTCGCGGCACAGTCCGTGCACGCGGGCGACGTGATCCTCGTCCCGACCACGATCGGCGCGGCGGACGTGACGATCGAGGTCGCGACACCGGTCGCTGCCGAGGACGGGCTCGCGCTCGGCTCCTCCCCGGACACCGCGTGGCTCGTGGCCGACGGAGTGTGGGGGTCGGCGGGCGCATTCGACTGGGGCGGCCTCGCGGTGGCGCGCACCGGCACCGGCACGCCGGACGACGTGGACAACTGGTCCCTCGCGGGCTAGATCTTTTCGCCCGCGTACCCCTACAATCTGCGCACAGTGTTCGACATCGGTGCGAGTCTCGCTGCGGCACGCGAGACGCGTGGCTACAGCCTCGCCGATGCTGAGCGGCTGACGAACGTCCGCCAGAAGTACCTGTCGGCCCTCGAGCGGACCGATTTCGACGCGCTGCCGGGCCGGACGTACGCGCGCGCGTTCCTGCGGACGTACGCCGCCGCGCTCGGGCTCGACGCCGACCGGTTCGTCGCCGCGTTCGAGGAGATGGTCCCCGAGCCGGAGGAGGACTCGATCGTCGTCGGCACGCCGCGCCGCCGGCCCGTCGTCCGGCCGTCTTACCTCGCGGCGGTCGGAGGCCGTAGGCGTCGTCGTCGGTGTCGCCGCATGGGGCGCGTCGTTGCACGACCCGAAGGCGCTCGAGCCGCCGTCCGCCGCTGCGGCCGCGACGGTGACGCCGCGCAAGACGCAGCCGGTGGTGACGAAGAAGATCGTCGTGCGCCTCACGCACGCGAAGCCGAAGCCGCTCGTCATCGACGCGGCGCGCGGCGACTGTTGGCTGCAGGTGCGCAGCGGTGGTGCGACGGGAGCGGTCGTGTACGAAGGCACGCTGCGCTCCGGCTCGACGATGCGCTTCGCGCAATCGTCGTTGTGGGTGCGCTTCGGCGCGCCGGCGAATGTCGACGCAGAGCGCGGCGGGAAGAGCGTGGCCGGGCTCGCGGGCTCCGCGCCCGCCGACGTCGTCGCCTGATCACGGGCTCGGCGTTGCCGCGAGCGTTTTGATCGCCGCGCCGTACGCCTGCCAGTTCTCGGGGCTCATCCCGACTTCGGCCGGATAGACCGAGAACCCCTTCGACGGCGACGCATGCAGCAGCGCGATCCACGTGGCGGGCTGCACGATTCCCTTGATCCCCTGGTAGCTGCCGATCGTTGGGTGCACGTGCGATGGGGCGAACCATTTCGCCGCGCCGCGGACGCATGCAGCCGGCGCGACGCTCCGGCCGAAGTCGTTGACGTATGCCTGCGGCAGGAACACGAAGCTGCCGCGCGCCCACGCAGCCCAGTCGAGGTCGTGCTGATCTGCGCGGCAATACGACGAGACGCCTGCCGGCAGCGTGGGCTCGGCTGCGCGGAACGCGGTGACGAACCGGCGCGAGCGGGTGTAGCGCTCGCCGCTCTGGGTCGACTCGAAGGTGTAGCCGTACGGCGCCTCGGCGTCGGCGATGTAGAAGGACAGCGCGTCGGCATGTACCGCGTGCACTGCAGCCGCGGCGTCGGCGGTGGGGTCGTCGCCGAGCACGCTCCAGCCGCCGACGGGCAGCCCGCTTGCGAGCTGGAAACGGCGGATCCAGTCCGTGTCGATGTGGTCGAGG
>DASZBP010000267.1:0-2862 GCA_035943915.1 Gaiellaceae bacterium
AGCTGCTCGACTCGCGGATCCTCCTGATCGGCGCCGGCGGGCTCGGCTCGCCCGCGTCGCTCTATCTCGCGGCTGCGGGCGTGGGCACGCTCGGCATCATCGACGCGGACATCGTCGACGAGTCCAATCTCCAGCGGCAGATCGCGCACTCGCTGAACACGCTCGGAGAGCCGAAGGTCGACTCCGCGAAGCGCACGATCCAGGCGCTCAACCCCGACGTCAACGTGCTCACGTACCGCGAGCGGCTGACGTCCGAGAACATCGACCGGATCCTGGCCGACGGCTGGGACCTGATCGTCGACGGCGCCGACAACTTCCCCACGCGCTACCTAGTCAACGACGCGTCGGTCTGGCACGACATCCCGGTCGTCCACGGCTCGATCTACCGCTTCGAGGGCCAGGTCACCGTGTTCAAGCCAAAGGTGGGCCCGTGCTACCGCTGCCTCTTCCCCGAGCCGCCGCCGCCCGAGCTGGCGCCGTCGTGCTCCGAGGGCGGCGTGCTCGGCGTGCTGCCCGGCATCGTCGGCTCGCTCCAGACGAACGAGGCGCTGAAGCTTGCGCTCGGCGTCGGCGACTCGCTGATCGGCCGGTTGCTCCTCTTCGACGCGCTGGCGACGGACTTCTCCGAGGTGCGGATCGAGCGCCGCCCGGACTGCCCGGTGTGCGGCGACCACCCCACGATCACCGAGTACATCGACTACGTCGAGTTCTGCGCCGCCGGGCGGGGCAATTGAGCGTCGTCCGCGTTCCCCCCGTTCTGCGCGCGGAGGCAGGCGGCGCGCGCGAGATCGAGGCGTCGGGCTCGACGATCCGCGAGCTGCTCCAGGATCTGACCGCGCGCATCCCCGCGCTCGGCTCCCGCGTGTACGACGGCGAGGAGATCCGCCCGTTCGTCAACGTGTACGTCGACGGCGAGGACGTGCGCACGCGCGACGGGCTCGAGACGCCCGTCCGCGAAAACGCCACCGTGATCCTCCTGCCCGCTATGGCGGGCGGTTGTGCCGGCTAGCTCTCTCCTCGACCTGATCGGGAACACCCCGCTGGTCGAGGTCCAGAGACTCTCGCCACCCGGTCGCACGATCTACGCGAAGCTCGAAGGCCAGAACCCGACGGGCTCCGTGAAGGACCGCGTCGCGCTCGCGATGGTCGACGCGGCGGGTCTCGAGCCGGGCGCGCGGCTGCTCGAGCCGACGAGCGGCAACACCGGCATCTCGCTCGCGCTCGTCGCGAAGCTGCGCGGCCATTCGCTGACGTGTGTCATGCCGGCGAACGCGACGCCGGAGCGGCGCGCGCTCCTCGAGCTGTACGGCGCGGAAATCATCGACTCGCCCGCCGAGCTCGGCTCCAACGGTGCAGTGCGGATGGCGCAGGAGATGGCCGCCGGCTACACGATGCTCTTCCAGTACGAGAACGAGGCGAACCCGCGCGCGCATTACGACGGCACCGGCCTGGAGATCGCGCGCGACCTCGGCCGGCTCGACGCATTCGTCGCGGGCCTCGGCACCGGCGGCACGCTCATGGGTGCGGGCCGGCGGCTGCGCGAGGCGTTCCCCGGCGTGCAGGTCGTCGCGGCGGAGCCGCTTCCCGGCGACGCGGTGATGGGGCTTCGCTCGCTGGAGGATGGGTACGTGCCGCCGGTGCTCGACGTGTCGCAGCTCGATCGCAAGCTGCTCGTCTCGAACGAGGAGGCGGCCGCTGCCGCGCGCGCGCTGCTCGAGCGCGAAGGGATCTTCGCGGGCGTCTCCGCCGGCGCGGCGGTGCACGTCGCGCGGCGCGTGGCGGAAGAGCTGCCCGAAGGCTCCGTGATCGCGTGCGTGCTCGCGGACGGCGGCTGGAAGTACCTGAGCGCTCCGTTCTGGCACGGCGAGGAGATCGACGAGAGCAGGCTCTGGTGGTGATCGCGCCGGACCTCCGCGCCGAGCTGCGCGCGCACGCAGCGGACGAGGCGCCGAACGAGTGCTGCGGCGTCATCGTGCTGCGCGACGGCGTCGCCGAGCGCTACGTGCGCGGCCGCAACGCGCTCGCGTCCCCCTACCGCTACGAGCTGGAGATCGACCCCGACGTGTGGTTCCTCGAGGACGAGGGCTACGAGCTCGCCGTGTTCCATTCGCATCCGGAGACGGAGCCGCGCCCGTCGCGCACCGACCGCGAGCGCGCTGGGCTCTGGTCGGGCCGGCCGTTCGTGATCTACGGGCTGAAGCTCGACGAGCTTCGCGCGTGGCGCATCAGCCGAGACGACGTGGCAGAGATCGAGCTCACCTAACCAAAACCGTGTCTGACACCGTTCGGTGTCAGACACCAGCGACGGCTTGATCGCGATCGGAGATTGGCGTCCGACCGCACTGCGCTGCATGCTCGGGTCACATGAGCGGGCCGGGATTCGGTGCGTTCGTCGTGCGACGGCTCATCTGGGCCGCGTTCCTGCTCGTCGTCGCATCGATGGTGACGTACGTCTTCTTCTGGCTGGTACCGGCCGATCCGGCCTCGGTCCGCTCCTCGACACCAGGCGGCCCGGTGGACGCGCACCGCATGCTCCGCCACTACTTCCACCTCGACAAGCCGATCTGGGAGCAATACCTGCTGTTCATGCGCGGGCTCTTGCACGGCTCGCTCGGGAACTCCCTCGCCTACCGTCAGCCGGTGACCGCGACCCTCCGTGGCGAGGCGCCGGTCACCGCATCGCTCGTTCTCGGCGCCGCCGTGATGTGGCTCGCCATCGCGATCCCCGCCGGCACGCTCGCCGCCATGCGACCGCGCTCGCTCTTCGACCGTGGTGCGACCCTCTTCGTCTTCATGGGCCTCTCGGCCCCGGCAATGTTCCTCGGGCTCGTCCTCTCGTACGTGTTCGGCTACCGCCTACGC
>DASZBP010000268.1:0-6647 GCA_035943915.1 Gaiellaceae bacterium
GCACCTGCTCGGTGATGTCGATCAGCTGTGTCTTGCGTTCGGTGGTGACCGTCAGCTCGTGCACGGCTGCCTATCCTACGGACCATGGCCGTAGACAAGTTCCGTGAGCGCGCTGACCGCTTCATCGCGGCCCTGGACGAAGAGACGTACCTGCACTACTCCGGGCAGAAGGCGACCTACGAGGTCGAGCCGATCTACGAGGAGTACGCGGACATCACGACGCTGGAGACGGCGCAGTCGATGCAGGACGCGCCCACAGAGATCTGGCGCTTCGCGTGCGAGGGTTTCCTCGGCAACCTGACGCGCGCGCACCAGGCGAAGGTCGCGGAGGTCGAGGCCGGGCTCGAGGCGACCGTCGACGGCGAGACCGTCCCGTACCGGATGCTGCGCGTGCAGATCGCGAACGAGCCCGACCGCGACAAGCGGCAGCGGCTCGAGGAGGAGCGTGTGCGTCTCCTCGACGAGCACATGAACCCGGTGTACCTCGACGCGGCGCGGATCGACCGCGACGCGGTGAAGCAGCTCGGTGCGCCGAACTACTACGAGCTCTACAAGGGCTTCGGCTTCAAGCTCGACGAGCTCGCCGCCGAATGCCGCGCGATGCTCGACGAGACGGAGTCGCTGTGGGAGACGGAAGGCGACAAGCTCTTCCGCTCGCGTCTCGGCATCGGCCTCGACGACGCGCGCCCGTGGGACGTGCCGCGGCTGTTCCGCGCGCCGGAGCTCGACTCGATGTACCCGCAGGAGTCGATGCTGCCCGCGCTCGAGTCGACGCTGCGTGATCTCGGCATCGACCTGCAGTCGCAGTCGAACGTGCATCTCGATCTCGAGCCGCGCCCGCAGAAGATCCCGCGCCCGTTCTGCATGCCGATCGAAGTGCCGGACCGCGTGATCCTGATGATGCAGCCCGTCGGCGGCAAGGACGACTGGGCGGCGCTCTTCCACGAGGCGGGCCACACCGAGCACTTCGCCCACACGAGCGCCGACCTGCCGATGGAGGCGAAGCGCCTCGGCGACATGGCGGTCACCGAAGGGTGGGCGTCGCTGTTCGAGCACCTGACGAGCGACGGCCCGTGGCTAAACCGCCGCCTCGACGTGCCACGCGTGCCGGAGCTGGTGCGCGACGGCGCGCTCTCGCAGATCTATCTCGTGCGCCGGTACGCCGCGAAGCTGCTCTACGAGATCGAGTTGTTCCAGGCCGACGATCCCGCGTCGATGCAGCAGCGCTACTTCGAGCTGCTCAGCGACGCCGTGAAGCTTCCGGTCAACCGCGAGAGCTACCTCGACGATCTCGACGGCGGGTTCTACGTCACCGGCTACCTGCGCTCGTGGGCGTTCGAGGCGCAACTGCGCGACTTCCTGCGCAGCGAGTACGGGAACGAGTGGTTCACGCGGCGCGAGTGCGGCGACCTGCTGCGCGAGTTGTGGTCGCTCGGCCAGGGGCCGTGGGCAGACGACCTGCTGAAGGACGTCACGGGCGCGAAGCTCGAGATGGCATCGGTCGTCGAGCGCATCCAGCAATCGCTCTAGCTTTTGCAGTGATCTGACGTAATCTTGCAGAGTGCCCGGCAAGCTCGCCGACGTCGCTCGCCAGGCCGGGGTAAGCGAGGCCACGGTCAGCCGCGTCCTCAATGGCAAGCCCGGCATCTCCGACACGACCCGAGCCGCGGTCCTGACCGCGCTCGACGTGATCGGGTACGAGCGGCCGACCCATCTGCGCGGACGCAAGGCGCGCATGGTCGGGCTCGTCGTGCCCGAGCTACAGAACCCGATCTTCCCGGCGCTCGCGGAGGTCGTCGGCGGCGCCCTCGCGCAGCGCGGCTTCAACGCGGTGCTCTGCACGCGGACCGGCAGCATGTCGGAAGCCGAGTACGTGGAGATGCTGCTCGAGCGCCAGGTCTCGGGGATGATCTTCGCGGGCGGCCAGTACGCAGAGGCCGACGCGCCGCACGACCATTACACGCGACTCCTGCAGCTCCGGCTGCCCGTCGTGCTCGTGAACGCGGCGGCCGATCACATCGATTTCCCGCGCGTCTCGACCGACGACGCGGTAGCGATGCAGCAGGCGTACGCCCACCTGGCGTACCTGGGGCACGAGCGCATCGGGTTGATCCTCGGCCCACCCGATCACGTTCCGTCGCTGCGCAAGCTCCGTGCGTTCGAGGCGATCTGCGCGAAGGCCGGAAATTCGGCGGAGCTCGTCGAGCGGACGCGCTTCTCGCTGGAAGGAGGCCATTCGGCAGGGACGAAGCTCCTTGCCCGCGGCGCGACCGGCGTGATCTGCGCGTCCGACCCGCTGGCGCTCGGCGCCGTGCGCGCCGCGCGGCGCGCGGGCCTGATCGTCCCGGACGACCTCTCCGTCGTCGGCTACGACGACTCGCCGCTGATGGCCTGCACGGAGCCGCCGCTGACGACCGTCCGCCAGCCGATCGAGGCGATCGGCCGGGCCGCCGTCGAGATGCTGACGGGGCAGATCGAGGGCTCGTCGATCGCCCCGGAGGAGCTGTTCTTCGAGCCTGAGATCGTGGCCCGCGGCTCAACGGCCGCCGCGCATGCACCCGCGCTTGCGCAAGTCTGACGCAATTCGTCAAAAACTTGCGAGTTGTCGTCACGTTCTTGCAATCATGTGACGGACCTGCGAACGTCGCCGCCCATGACGGACGTCGTCTCCGCGGTCGAGCCGGTTCTCACACCTGACGCCGCCGCGTCGTGGTGGCGCCACGCGGTCGTCTACCAGGTCTACGTCCGCAGCTTCGCGGACGGGAACGGCGACGGGACCGGCGACCTCGCCGGCGTCCGGGCGCAGCTCGAGTACCTGCGCACGCTCGGCGTCGACGCGCTCTGGTTCAACCCGTGGTACCCATCGCCCCAGGCCGACAACGGCTACGACATCTCCGACTACCGCGCCGTCGACCCCGCGTACGGCTCGCTCGCAGAAGCCGAGGAGCTGATCGCCGCCGCGCGCGAGGCCGGCCTCCGGACGATCGTCGACATCGTCCCGAACCACGTCTCGAGCGCGCACCCATGGTTCACGGCCGCGCTGGCCGCGGCCCCGGGCTCGCCCGAGCGCGAGCGGTTCTGGTTCCGGCCCGGCCGCGGCGCCGACGGGGAGCTACCACCCAACGACTGGCAGTCGATCTTCGGCGGCTCCGCGTGGACGCGCGTCGAAGACGGCGACTGGTACCTCCATCTCTTCGCACCCGAGCAGCCCGACCTGAACTGGTCGTGCCCTGACGTCTGGGCCGAGCACCTCGACGTGCTGCGCTTCTGGTTCGAGCGCGGCGTCTCGGGCGTGCGGATCGACTCGGCCGCGTTGCTGATCAAGGACCCGGAGCTGCGCGACGCCGGGGACGATCCCGCCCCCGGCGACCACCCGTTCATGGACCGCGACGAGCTGCACGACGTCTACCGCGGCTGGCGCGCCGTCGCCGACGGCTACGACGAGCCCCGCCTGCTCGTCGGCGAGATCTGGCTGCCCGACGCGGAGCGACTCGCCCGTTACCTTGCGCCCGACGAGCTGCACACCGCATTCAACTTCGAGTACCTCGCCTGCCCATGGGATGCAGGACGGCTTCAGGCGACGATCGAGTCCGCACTTGCCACGCACGCGCCCGTCGACGCGACGGCGACCTGGGTGCTGTCGAACCACGACGTGACGCGCCCCGTCACGCGCTACGGGCGCGAGGACACGGCATTCGCGTTCGAGACGAAGCGCGCCGGCACCCCGACCGATCTCGCGCGCGGCACGCGCCGGGCGCGCGCGGCAGCGCTGCTCACAATGGCGCTCCCCGGATCTCTCTACGTCTACCAGGGCGAAGAGCTCGGTCTGCCCGAGGTCGAGGACATTCCCGCCCACCTCCGCCAGGACCCGATGTGGCACCGCTCCGGCGGCGTCGACCCGGGTCGCGACGGCTGTCGCGTGCCGCTGCCCTGGGCGGGCACGCGGCCTCCGTACGGCTTCACCAACGGCGACACCGTCCCGTGGCTCGAGCAGCCGGCCGACTGGAGCCGGCTGACCGTCGAGGCGCAGGACGGCGATCCCGAATCGATGCTCACCCTCTACCGGCGTGGTCTCAGCCTCCGGCGCGAGGCGCCGTGGGGTGCGAGCACCGACCTCCAATGGGCCTCCCGCGACCACGTGCTCGCCTTCTCGCGCGGCCCGCGCTTCGTCTGCTTCACCAACTTCGGCGCCGAACCGATCGCCCTCCCGGCCGGCGTCGAGCTTCTGCTGTCCAGCGACGACCTCGAAGAAGGCGCGGTCCCGCAGGACACCACGGTCTGGCTCGTCCGGGCCGAGGAGAACCCACCAGGTCAATGAAAGGAAGGACGATGAAGTCCATTCGTTTCGCCACGGCCATCGCAGCGGCGTGCCTCGTGGCGGTTGCCGCCACGGCCGCCGCCACCGGCTCGACGGCGAAGTCGGTCACGATCAGCGTGGCATCGCTGATTCCCGGCAGCTCGCAGGCCGCGATCAACCAGTTCAACGCGCAGGTCGCCCAGTTCGAGCGGGCGAACCCGTCGATCAAGGTCAAGCCGGTCGAGTACCAATGGACCGGCCCGACGTTCGCCGCGAAGCTTGCCGCCGGCACGTTGCCGACGGTCTTCGAGGTGCCGTTCACGGACGCACGCACTCTCGGCGACAACGGCCAGCTCGCCAATCTCACGTCGTACGTGAAGAAGCTGCCGTACTACTCGAAGTACAACAAGGCCGTCATCGCCGAAGGCACGGACTCCAAGGGCCAGATCGTCGCGCTGCCGAAGGGCGCGTACGCACAGGCGCTTCACTACAACCGCAAACTCTTCGCACAGGCCGGCCTCGATCCGAACAAGCCGCCGACCACATGGTCGCAGGTGCAGAAGGACGCGCTTGCGATCTCGCAGAAGACGGGCAAGCCCGGCTATGTCGAGATGGCGAAGGACGACAACACGGCCGGCTGGATCCTGACGACGGTCGTCTACTCGCTCGGCGGACGCATGGAGCACGGCACCGGTACCAAGGCGGTCGCGACACTCGACAACCCGCAGACCGTGACCGCGCTGAACATGCTCCATCACATGCGCTGGAACGACAACTCGATGGGCTCGAACTTCGACTACGGCTGGAGCGACATCAACCAGGCGTTTGCAGCGGGCAACGTCGGGATGTACGTGAGCGGCTCGGACGTCTTCACGAACCTCGTGCAGGCGTACCAGATCGATCCGTCGATCTACGGGCTCGGCTCGCTGCCGCTCGCGAAGAACAGGAACGCCGGCGTCCTCGGCGGCGGGACGCTCGCAGCAGTGAAGCCGAGCGCAAAGGGTGCCGAGCTCGCAGCTGCAGTGAAGTGGCTCGACTTCTTCTACGAGGAGCCGCTGATCTCCAAGAAGCAGGCGATCCGCAACGCACAGACGCTCGTTGCCAACAAGCAGCCGGTCGGAGTCCCCGCCCTGCCGCTGTTCAACAAGAAGCAGTCGGAGCTGTCGAACACGTGGATCAAGCCGTACATCAACGTGCCGCTCGCGCAGATGAAGCCGTTCCTCACCGGGATCTACAACCAGAACGTGGTTCCCGAGCCGGAGGCTTCGACGCAGAGCGTCTACCACTCGCTCGACGCCGTGGTGGAAGCTGTGCTCACGAACAAGAGCACCGACATCCAGTCGATGCTGCAGCAGGCGAACCAGCAGGCGCAGCAGGCCATCTCGAGCGGCAGCTGACGAAAGCAGCACGGGCGGCGGGCCAGCCCCGCCGCCCGGTTACGGTGAGACATGAACGCCATCAGCGAGATCGAAATGGAAGGCGCCGCGCTCAAGACGCGGCGCTACCGCGCTCGGAGGACACCGGTGAGCTGGGTGCGGGGCGGCGGGCTCTCGACGCTCGTGTTCATGCTGCCGCTGCTGCTCGCGTTCGGTGCGTTCTCCTGGTACCCGATCGTGCGCACCGGAGTGATGGCGTTCCAGCACACGAACCTCGTGCAGGCGCCGACCTGGGTCGGCTGGCAGAACTTCAGCGCGGTCATCCATGACCCGCAGACGCCGACCGCCGTGAAAAACACGGCGTACTTCGCGCTCCTCGCGTTGACCTTCGGATACCCGATCCCGCTCATCGCGGCGGTGCTGATGAGCGAGGTGAGGAAGCGCCGCGGCCTGTTCAGCGGGCTCGCGTACCTCCCCGTCGTCATCCCTCCGGTCGTCGCGGTCCTGCTGTGGAAGACCTTCTACGACGCGAGCGCCGCCGGCGTGTTCAACACGATCCTCGGTGGGGTCGGCCTCGGCCCGTACCCGTGGCTGCAGTCGCAGCAATGGGCGATGCCGTCACTCGTGCTCGAGTCGACGTGGGCGAACGCAGGCTCGACGGTGATCATCTATCTCGCAGCGCTCACCGGGGTGAACGCCGAGCTGTACGAGGCCGCGTCGGTCGACGGTGCGGGGCTGCTGCGAAAGGTCTGGCACGTCACGCTGCCGCAGCTGCGCGGCGTCCTGTTGGTGACGATGATACTCCAGCTGATCGGGACTGCGCAGGTGTTCCTCGAGCCGTACCTGTTCACGTCCGGCGGCCCGGCAAACGCAACGCTGACCGTGCTGCTGCAGATCTACAACTACGCGTTCGGCAACTCGCTCGGCGGCGACTACGGCAAGGCGACGGCGCTCAGCCTGATGCTCGCCGCGTT
>DASZBP010000269.1:0-2886 GCA_035943915.1 Gaiellaceae bacterium
CGTGACGAGCGCGGCCTTGTCCTTCGTGTAGCCGTACTCAGGCATACCCCAGGACGGTATCAGCGAGCACCGCGACGCCGATCGCGAGCGCCACTGCGGAGACAGCTACGCCGCTCGCCAGGCGCCGCCGCGTGCCGGTGAGGCTCCCGGCGCAGATGACCGCGGCGCCCGTCACCGCGGGCAGCTGCCAGTCCCAGTCGATCGCGGAGACGAGCAGCCACGCAGCGAACGCGGCGAACAGGGCGCCGCGACGCGGAACCGCGATGAAGAACGCGCCGAGCGCGGCCAACCCGAGCACGCCGAGCTCGGCGAACGTCTCGAGCTCCAGCGAATGCGCATTCGCAGGCAGGTGACGGCCGGTCGCCTCACGCCGCCACGAGCCCGCGCCGCCGCCGGCCACGGGATGCTGCTCCCCCTCGTGCAGCGCCGCGCGCCACAGATGCGTGCGGCCGTGGCCGGACACCGTCGCGAGCCGGGTCACGCCGCGCGTGTCGCGCGCCGGCGACTGGAAGTGCTGGTACACGGGCCGCGCGACGAGCACCGCCACGATCGCGAGCACCATGGCAGCTGCGAGCTGCAATCTGCGCGGCGCGAGCAGGCTCAATCCCGCAGCGCCCGCGACGATTGCGCTGCGGGAGAGCGTCCACACGAGCGCGATCCCGCACACGGCGGCTCCCGGCCACCAGCGGCGCGAGCTCGCGCACAGGATCACGCCGATTGCGCAGAGCAGCCCCAGGCCGTTGGCGTAGCCGATGGGCCACGCCATCCGCGACGACCCCGGCTCGAGAGACGGCGCAGCGAGCCCCGTCGCGCGGCCGATGATCCCTGCGGCCGCGAGGATCACGATCACCGGCCGCAGCGCATCCGCCGAACGCGGCCCTGCCCACTCCGTGGCGTAGAGCAAGCCGGCGTAGAGCACCGGCAGAGGCACGACGTGCAGCACCTCCCCGGTCCTGCCCCAAAGCGCCGACAGCAGCGTCAGCGCCGCAAGCGCGATGAGCGCGAGCACGGCGCGCGACGGCACAGGCGGCGGCCACCACGTCGCGAGCAGCGCGAGCGTGAGCCATGTCGCTGCGGCGAGATACGACGCGACCGACGACGGATACCCGCCGGCGAGGAAGGCGGCGACGAGGACGACGAGTGCAGGCACGCGCGTTTTCATTTGTGGGCCAGAAGGTAGACGCGGCACGTGGATTACGTGCTCGTCGTCGACGACGATCCCGCCTTCTGCGAGCGGATCGTTGCGTTCCTGCAGGAGCTGTTGCCCGGCCACGACGTCGTGGCGGTCGGTGACGGCAACGCGGCGCTCACGCGCGCGCTCGAGCTACGGCCGAAGCACGTGATCCTCGACGTGTCGATGCCGGGACCGAATGGGCTGCGCGTCGCGAACGCGCTGACGCAGGCGCTGCCGTCGACGAACATCGTGATCGTCTCCGGCAGTGAGGAACTTTCGCCTGTGGACGTCCCTGCGGGGACGGTCTACGTCCGCAAGGACGAGCGCATGGAAGACACGCTGCGCGCCCTACTCACCTGACTGCCGCTTCGCCTCGACGCGAAGCTCCTGCTCGGCCCGCGCCCAGTTCTCCTCGGGGCTCGCGGACCCGTTCGTGAGCCAGAGCTCGAACGCGCGGCGCGCGATCATTTCCTGGGTGATTTCAGGCTCACTGGTCTCAGAAGGCACGAGGCCCATAGTGCCGCACCTGGGTACCAGTGAAACAGGCACGAAAAGCGGGCGATGAGACTCGAACTCACGACCTTCTCCATGGCAAGGAGACGCTCTAGCCAACTGAGCTACGCCCGCGTAGCGCGGCCAGTTTAGCCGAGCCGCGCGGTGACGGCCGCTGCGACGGCCTGAAGGCCCGAGAAGGGCCGGATCATCACCGTGAAGCGTTCGACGAGCCCGTCCTCGTTGCGCTCGAGGATGTCCACGCCCTGCAGCTCGCGGTCGCCCACGGTCGCCTCGAACATGAGGATCGTCGTCGGGCCGTCGTTCCACTCTGCGGCGTAGCGGAAGTTCTCGAACACCTGCGCGACGACGGAGAGCAGCGCCAGCACCGTGTCGCGGCCCTGGTACGGCTTGTAGACAGCGGGGCTGCGGAAGACGACGTCCTCTGCGAGCAGCGCGGCGAGCCCCTCGACGTCGCCGGCCTCGATCGCCTCACGCACGTTCATGCCGCGTCCAGCGCTTCGTTCACGAGACGGTCGGCGAGCTCGTTGTGCGCGCGCTTCACATGCCGATACTCGACGGTCTCGAGCTGCCGCGCAATGCGCGCTGCCTCGAGCGACAACGCGCGCAGCGCCTCGTTCTTCACCTTGTACTCGCCGCGCATCTGCTTGACCATCAGCTCCGAGTCGGAGATCACCTCGAGCTCGCGCACGTCCAGCTCGATCGCCCTGCGCAGGCCGCCGATCAGGCCGCTGTACTCGGCGACGTTGTTCGTCGCCACGCCGATCGCTTCACCGTGCGCCGCGAGCACCTCGCCGTCCTCCGTCTCGAGCACGAATCCGTACGCGGCCGGTCCCGGGTTGCCCCGCGCGCCGCCGTCGGTGAACAGGCGGGCTCTCACAGCCGCTCGAAGATGTCGAACGCAGGCTCCTCGTAGGGATGCGCCTCGTGCAGCGCCGCGAGCACGTCGTCCTGGCGCTCCGACGGGAACACCGTCTCGAGCCGCAGCTCCGCGACGCGTTGCTCGCGTCCCGCCGAGCCGACCGAGGGGCTAGTGCCGGCGTTGCCGAGGAACGTGCCCGTGCCCTCTGCGTACCAGCTGCACTTCGTGTACTCGCCGATCTGGCCCGCGCCCGCGGCGAAGAGCGCTTCGCGCACGGAGTCGAGCGCCTCGCGCGGGACGAACACGATGAGCTTGCGATTCACCCCGCGAGTATGGC
>DASZBP010000270.1:0-3090 GCA_035943915.1 Gaiellaceae bacterium
CGTCGCGGCGAACCCGTTCGCATTCGATTTCGGCTCTTTCGCCGTGGACGGGGGCAAGTGGGTTACCGTCCCGCTTGCCGACAAGTTCGTCAACTACGGCGCGCAGCCCGCCGGTCCGGTTCCGGGGCCGTAATGTCGGCCGCCGCGCCGAGCATCTTGGTGGTCGAGGACGAAGGCTCGATCGCCAGCTTCGTCTCCCTGTACCTCAAGAACGCCGGCTACACCGTGCGCACCGCGGCGACGGGCTCCGAAGCCCTTTCGCAGGTTGCAGCGCAGATGCCGAACCTGATCGTGCTCGACCTCATGCTTCCGGACATCGACGGCATCGAGGTCTGCAAGCGCGTTCGTCAGAACAGCGACGTGCCGATCCTCATGCTCACGGCACGCGACGAGGACGTCGACAAGATCATCGGTCTCGAGGTCGGCGCCGACGACTACCTGACGAAGCCGTTCAACCCGCGCGAGCTCGTCGCGCGCGTGAAGTCGATCCTCCGCCGCGCAGCGCCCGAGCGCCGCGAGCGTGAGAGCGAGGTGATCGAGCACGGCGACCTGCACATCGACGCCGGTCGGCGCGAGGTGCGCGTCGTCGACGAGGAGATTCAGCTCGCCCCGAAGGAGTTCGACCTGCTCTGGGAGCTGCTCGACCACCGCGGCCTCGTGCTGACGCGCGACCAGCTGCTCGAGCGCGTCTGGGGCTACACGTTCGCGGGCGACACCCGCACCGTCGACGTCCACGTGCGCCAACTGCGCCGCAAGCTCGGCGACGCTTCGCCGATCGTCACCGTGTGGGGCGTCGGCTACAAGGTCTCGCCTGCGAAGGACGCCGCCAAGCAAGCTGCACAATAAGGGGGCCATGCTCGGTTCCCTGCGCGTCCGTCTGCCGCTCGTCTTCCTCGGCGGGATCCTGCTCGCCGGCGTCGTCACGGCGCTGATCTCGATCCGCCTCTTCCAGAACTTTTCGCGCGACTCGACCCGGTCCAACCTAGCGCGAGAGGCATACGGCGTCGCGCAGCTGTATTCCGGCGCGGTGAAGGCCTCGTACGGCAACAAGCGCGACCGCTCGGCGCCGGCGGTCTACACCCGCACGAGCCTCGAGCGCGCGACGGGCGACCGGCTGTACTACGTCGGCCCGAACCTCTTTCCGGGCCAGGGCATCACCGGCCTGCGCGTCCTGCCGTACAAGACGATCGACTGGCGGTCGGGGAAGAGCGCGACCTTCGAGTTCAAGCCCGTCGGAGAGAAACGCACCTATCTCGCCGTCTCCAGCCCGGTCGTCGTCGGCACGCACTCGGTCGGCGTGATCATCGCCGCGACGCCGGAGACGGACGTCACCCACCGCGTGTGGCTGCTCGTGCAGCGGCTCGTGCTCGCCGGGGTCTTCGGCGTCCTGATCGCAGGCTTCCTTGCGTGGTACCTGTCCCTGAAGGTCGTGCGCCCGGTGCTGCAGCTGTCGTCCGCAGCCGACAAGGTCGCAGGCGGCAATTACGACGTCGACGTCCCGAAGCGCGCGCCCGGCGAGCTCGGACATCTGTCCACGCGCTTCCGCGAGATGGCCCACCGGCTGGGCGAGGCGGAACGCGTCGAGCGCAACTTCCTGATGTCCGTGTCGCACGAGCTGCGCACGCCGCTCACCGCGATCCGCGGCCACGTGTCGGCGCTGCTCGAAGGCGTCGTCGAGGACCCGGAGCTCGAGCGCATCTCACTCGAGACGGTAGAGGCAGAAGCCGGGCGGCTCGAGCGGCTGGTCGGTGACATCATCGATCTCGCGAAGCTCGACACGCACCGCTTCACCGTGTCGCGGGAGGAGGTCGACATGGGCGCTCTCGTCGACCAGGCGTACGAGACGTTCCGTGAGGAGGCGCGCCGCCGCGACATCGACTTCTCGCGCGACTTCCACGCCAGCCCGACGATCGAGTCGGACGGTGACCGCGTGCTGCAGATCGTCGTCAACCTGCTGTCGAACGCGTTCCGCGCGACGCCCGACGGCGGACGCATCACGCTCGACCTCGCGCAGAACAACGGATCGGTGTACGTCGCGGTCGACGACAGCGGGCCGGGCATCGACAAGAGCGCGCAGGAGCGGCTGTTCCGTCCCTTCGTCTCCGAGTCCGGCGGCACCGGTCTCGGCCTGGCAATCGCGAAAGAGCTCTCGACCGCGCTTGGAGGCCGCATCGAGCTCGACTCGGAGGTCGGCCGCGGCTCGCGCTTCGAGCTGGTGCTACCCGCGGGGTCGGCGGTTCAGCCGGCGTCTGCCGTGGGCAGCCGGTAGACCGACGCCGTCGGCTCGGGCTGAACGAGCGCCTCGATCCGCTCGAGTCGCGCGTTCATCGCCTTCCAGCCGTCGGTCAGCAGCTCGACCAGCAGCGCCAGGTCGTCGACGCGGGCGCCGCGCTCGGCGTCGAGAATCTCCTCGATGCGCTCGAGGCGGCGGATCGAGTTGTTCGACAGGCCCTTGACCTCGGCCAGGCGCCGGGAGATGGGCGCGGCCTCTTCGCGGAGCCCTTCCTTGAGCGCATTGCGCAGCTCTTCCATAAGGCGAAGCTACCGTCCGCGTCGGATGGAATCAGCCGAGCTCGACTACGACCTGCCTCCCGAGCTGATCGCGCAGCACCCAGCGGGACGCCGGGACGAGTCGCGGCTGCTCGTCTACTCACGCCTGACCGGCGACGTGCGGCACGCGGTGTTCCGCGAGCTGCCGGAGATCGTGAGCGCGCTCACGGTGGTCAATGACACGCGCGTCGTCCCGGCGCGCATCCCGATCGAGCAGCCGAAGGGCGAGGTGCTGCTGCTCGAGCCGCTCGGAAACGGGGAGTGGGAGGCGCTCGCGCGTCCGACGCGCCGGCTGAAGCCCGGCGCGCGCCACGGCGCAGTGCAGCTGCTCGAGCACCTCGGTGAAGGACGGTGGCGCGTGCGCCTCGACGGCGAGCCGCACGGCAACACACCGCTGCCGCCGTACATCACCGCCCCGCTCGCGGACGCCGATCGGTACCAGACCGTCTACGCGCGGGAGGCGGGCTCGGCGGCCGCCCCGACCGCCGGGTTGCACTTCACGTCCGACGTGCTCGCACGCCTCGACGTGGAGCGCGTCAC
>DASZBP010000271.1:0-4882 GCA_035943915.1 Gaiellaceae bacterium
ATCGCCCGCGCCCTCAAGCAGGCGCAGCTCCACTGGGCCGCGCAGAACGGGTTGAGCCGCCTCGTCACGTGGACGCAGTCGGGCAACGAGCCGATGCAGACGCTCAACCGCAGCCTGGGCTACGAGGACGTCGCGAAGGTACTCACGATGCAGGGGCCGCTCCCGTTGTAAGTTCCAGCGCATGGCCATGATCGAGAGCAAGCACCGCGCGACCTCCGACCCCGAGGCTCGCAAGAAGGTTTTGAAGGCGATCGAGAAGGAGGGCGTCGAGTACGTCCTGTTCTGGTTCACCGACATCGAAGGGCATCCGAAGAGCTTCGCGATCACTCCCTCGGAGATGGAGGGCGCGCTCGACGACGGGATGGGCTTCGACGGCTCGTCGATCACCGGTTTCAATGCGATCGAGGAGTCCGACATGGTCGCGATCCCCGATCCGGCGACGTTCCGGCTGATGCCGGCCCGCGAGGGCCGCAAGACGGTCGGGCGCATGATCTGCGACATCGTCAAGCCGGACGGGACGCCGTACGAGGGCGACCCCCGCTTCGTGCTGCGGCGCGCGCTCGAGCGGATGCAGTCGATGGGCTTCGACACCTTCAACGTCGGCCCCGAGCTCGAGTACTTCCTCTTCCGCGACAACAAGGGAACCGAGACGCTCGACGAGGGCGGCTACTTCGCGATGACCGCGCTCGACGCGGCGACCGAGCTGCGCAACGAGACGATCCAGGCGCTCGAGGCGATGGGCATCCAGATCGAGTACCACCATCACGAGGTGGCGCCGTCGCAGCACGAGATCGACATGCGCTATTCCTCGGCGCTCGACATGGCCGACCAGACGATCACGTATCGCCTGATCGTCAAGGAGGTCGCCGCACAGCACGGCGTCTACGCCACGTTCATGCCCAAGCCGCTGTTCGGCGAGAACGGCTCCGGCATGCACACGCACATGTCGCTGTTCAAGGACGGCCGCAACCAGTTCTTCGACGAGAGCGACCAGTACCACCTCTCGCCGGCCGGGAAGGCGTTCATCGCCGGGCTGTTGAAGCACGCGCGCGAGCTTTCCGGCGTGTTCGCGCAGTGGGTGAACTCGTACAAGCGGCTCGTCCCGGGCTTCGAGGCGCCGGTCTACGTCGCGTGGTCGCAGCGCAACCGCTCGGCGCTGATCCGCATCCCGCTGTACAAGCCGGGGTCGGAGCAGGGGACGCGCGCGGAGATCCGCTGCCCGGACCCGGCCTGCAACCCGTATCTCACGTTCGCAGCGCTGCTGCACGCGGGGCTCGACGGGATCGAGAAGGGCTACGAGCTCGAGCCGCCGATGGAGACGAACCTGTACCACCTGACGTCGGAGGAACGGCGCGAGCGCGGGATCGTCTCGCTGCCGGAGACGCTCGGGGAGGCGATCGACGAGCTCGCCGGCTCGGAGCTGATGCGGCGCGCGCTCGGCGACCACATCTTCGAGGCGTACGTCCAGCTGAAGCGCCGGGAGTGGGACGAGTACCGCGTCCAGCTCACCCAGTGGGAGCTCGACAAGTACTTGGGCGTCTTGTAGCGCCTAGAGGAAGGTGCGAACGTTCTCGCGGTCGATGCGGAGGCCGATGACCTTCGCGCCGTTGTCGACCTGCTCGATCGACTCGACCGGGACGAGGCGGCGGCGCCGCGCGAGCCAGCCGGAGCGGACGCTTAGCGCGTCGGGCGTCTCGGGGCTGGTGCCGTACATCGGGCACTCGACCGTGCCGACCACGCGACCCCGGGCGTCTGCCACGAGGAAGCCGGCGGTGCGGCGGAGGTCGATTGCCAGGGCGCTCATCGGTACGAACCTATTCCCCGTCTACGTGGAAAATCCCTGGGCTCCGGTAAATCTTTTGTTAGCCCCACTTACCGGTCATCGCGAGCCACGCGACGGCCAGTAGCGCCAGGTAAACGGCGCACAGAGCGGCGGCGGTACGGCTCGCGCGCGGATTCGATGTGCGTTGCGACCAGTACGCCGCGCCGAGGGCGAGCAGCAGGACGATCAGGCCGCCGTCGGCGACGTTCATGCCGAGCTTCAGCCACGTCTGGTCTTTCACAGCCGAGTAGCCATGGGAATACGTCCATTCGGCGCCCCCGCGCATCAGCACCCAGGCCGGCACGGCGATGAGCAGCGCCTTGAATCCCGCGGCGCGGTGGCCGGCGGCGATGGCGATCAGCGCCGCGAGCACGGCGCCGAACAGCACCATCGCGCCGAGCACGTGCAGGAAGAGCGGCCAGAACGGGCCGGTGTACGCGATCACGGCTTCCCGATCATCAGCGCGAGGATGGCGAGCGTCGCGAGGCCGGCCGCCCACGACACGGCATTGCCCTTGCGGTCGGCGAGGATCCGGTTCAGCTCGTCGTTCGGGGTGTCACCTTCGGCCGCCAGCTTCTCGGCCAGCTTGCGGGCGTGCTCCTGGTGCTGCCCGCCGATGCCGCCGAGCGCGTTTGCCACCGCCCAAAGAACCAGGGAGATCCAGAGCCACGCGGTGCCGATCCCGTAGTGCGCCTGGTGCCAGAGCCAGAGGCCGAAGACGAAGGTGCCGCCGACGCCGATGAAGATCAAAGGCAGCGTCTTGCGGACGAGTTTGAGCAGCGCCGCGGTCTCGCTCGGGCGCTCCGCGCGTACGGCCAGGGCGTTGAGGACGCCGGCCGCGACGGAGCCGCCGACGAACAGGAATGCGGCGGTGACGTGGAGCGTGAGCAGCCAGTGGTAGGTGTCCACAGACCGAGCGTACGCTGTGGCGCGGATGGAGAAGCACGAGAGGCATCTGCGGCTGCTGACCGACACGATCGACGCGGTCAACTCGACACTCGACCTGCAGGAGGTTCTCGCGCGCGTCGCGACCAAGGTCGCGGGGGCGCTCGAGTCGGACGCGTGCTTCGTCTACCTCTACGACGAGCGCGCCGACGAGCTCGTCCTGCGCGCTACGCATGGGACGCCGATCGACGGCATGACGCGCCGTCCGCGCATGCGACCCGGCGAGGGCATCACCGGCTCGGCCGCGGCCGCACGGGCTCCCGTCATGCTCGAGTCGCAGGCGCATCTCGACCCGCGCTTCAAGAACTTCCCGAACCTGCCGGAGGACGAGTACGAGTCGATCCTCGCGGTGCCGATCCTCACGCGCGACGGCACGCTCGAAGGCGCGCTCAACGTGCGTACCCGCGAGGCGCGCACGTTCACGGAGGACGAGGTCGAGCTGTTGCTCGCGATCGCGGCGCAGGTCGCGCAGTCGATCGAGCACGCAAAGCTCTACGCCGAGGCGCAACGTCGCGTGCACGAGCTCGAGGCGCTGGCGCGGATCAGCGAAGCGGTGTCGGAGTCGCTGTACCTCGAGGAGTCGCTCGAGGCGATCGTCAAGACGACGATGGACGCGCTGGACGCGACGGGCGCGGCGCTGGTACTCGACGACGGTCGGATCGCGTGGCCCGAAGGCGTGCCGGCGAGGCATGCGGTGCGACAGCCGCTGCGTTGGCGCGGCCGGCAGATCGGCGAGCTCGTAGCCGACCGCGACACGCCGTTCAACGAGGGCGACCGCGAGCTGCTCGCGTCGATCGCGACGCACGCGGCTGTTGCGCTCGAGCACGGGCGCGCGGTCATGCGCGGCGTCCTCGCGCAAGAGATCCACCACCGCGTGAAGAACAACCTGCAGACCGTTGCGTCGCTGCTGCGCCTGCAGGCGCGCGCGTCTGACTCGATCGACCCGCGCGAGGCGCTCGAGCACTCGGTGAACCGCATTCTCGCCATCGCCGCGGTGCACGAGCTGTTGACGGAACGGCGCGACGAAGAGGTCGACCTCGCGGATCTGATCGGCCGGCTGCGCGCGATGCTCGTGCAGGGTGTCGGCGGCGGCAAGGATGTCGCGTCGCATCTCGAGCCGGTCGAGCTTCCCGGCGCGCGCGCGACTGCGCTCGCGCTCGTGTTCGCCGAGCTGCTGCAGAACGCGCTCGAACACGGCGGCCAGTCGATTCGCGTCGAGCTCACGCGCCGCGACGGCGATGTCGTGCTCACCATCGCCGACGACGGCGCCGGCGTCCCCGCCGACATCGCGAACGGGACGGGGCTCTCGATCGTGCGCGCGCTCGTCCGCGACGAGCTGCGCGGCACGCTCGACCTGACCGCCGACGGCGGCACTCGCGCGGAAGTCGTCTTTCCCGCGTGACACTTCCGTTCAGGAACCTGGCACCGCCAGGTCCCGGCGAGCCATGTCAGGAAGCTTGCTGCTCGTCGAACGTGAAGTGGAAGTGATCGCCGTGCGAGTGGATGCCGATCACCTGGTCGGCGAGCGCCTCCGCGGCGGCTGAGTCGAGGAACACCCGCGCGCCGTCGCGCTCGACGATCTCGTCGCCCTCCGCGGGCTCGTCGGCGTTCGCGATCGACAGCTCGAGCTCCTCGCCGGCCTCTTCGGCCGTGATCCTGATCGAGCCGAGCTCCTTCAGAGCCTCGACGGCGTCGTCGGCGATCTGCAGCATCGGCGACACTCTACAAACCATGCGCATCCTGATCGCCGAAGACGAGACCATCATCCGCCTCGACCTGCGCGACCTGCTGGAGCGCGCCGGGCACGAGGTCGTCGCAGAGGCGCGCGACGGCGAGGAAGCGGTCGCGCTCGCGCAGGAGCACGCCCCCGAGCTCGCGATCATGGACGTGAAGATGCCGAAGCTCGACGGCATCGAAGCCGCGAAGCGGATCCTCGAGGCGAGTCCGATCCCGATCGTGATGCTCACCGCCTACGGCCAGGACGAGCTCGTGAGTCGCGCCGTCGAGGCAGGCGTGTTCGGCTACCTCGTCAAGCCGTTCCGCGAGCAGGACCTGATGCCGGCGATCGCGACGGCGCGCGCGCGGCACGAGGAGCTCGCCGCCGTGCGCGAAGAA
>DASZBP010000272.1:0-1550 GCA_035943915.1 Gaiellaceae bacterium
ACTGTGTCGTTGCAGGAGCGGAACGCCACCGATCGCGTGCTCGCAGACCGCGAGAAGTACGTCGCGCGCGGCGTGTCGACGCCCCACCTCGTCGTGGCCCGCGCGGAAGGCGCGCGCATCTGGGACGTCGACGGGCGCGAGTACATCGACTTCGCCGGCGGGATCGCGTCGAACAACCTCGGCCACCGCCCCGAGCGCGTCGTCGAGGCAATCCACGCACAGGCAGACCAGTACCTCCACCAGTGCTTCGTCGTCGGCATCTACGAGCCGTACGTCGAGGTGTGCCGCCGCCTCGCCGAGGTCTCACCGTGCCGTGGCACCGAGCAGAAGTCAGTCCTCGTGAACAGCGGCGCTGAGGCGCTCGAGAACGCGGTCAAGATCGCGCGCTCGGCGACCGGCCGCCCCGCCGTGCTCGCGTTCGACAACTCGTTCCACGGCCGCACGCTGCTCACCATGTCGATGACCGCGAAGGTGGTGCCGTACAAGAAGACGTTCGGGCCGTTCGCACCGGAGATCTACCGCGCACCGGTGCCGTACCCGTACCACGGCATCTCCGACGACGATGCGATCGCGGCGCTCGAGCTGCTCTTCAAGGCGGGCGTCGATCCCGACACCGTCGCGTGCGCGGTGCTCGAGCCGGTGCAGGGCGAGGGCGGCTTCATCCCCATGACGAAGCCGTTCATGCAGGCGCTGCGGGAGATCTGCGACGCGCACGGGATCCTGCTCGTCGCCGACGAGGTCCAGTCGGGCTGCGGGCGCACCGGGCCGATGTGGGCGATCGAGCACTTCGACGTGGAGCCTGACCTGATCACGATCGGCAAGACGATCGGCGGCGGTCTTCCGCTCGCGGCGGTCACCGGCGACGCGGCGGTGATGGACGCTGCGCCGGTCGGGGGCCTCGGCGGGACGTTCGGCGGCAACCCGCTCTCGTGCGCCGCGGCGCTCGCCGTCCTCGACGAGCTGCCGAAGCTGCGCGAGCGCGCCGACGAGATCGCGTCGCGCATTCGCACGCGCCTCGAGCAGATGGCGCCGCAGGGCTCCGACGTGCGCGGGCTCGGCGCGATGCTCGCCATCGAGCTGCCCGAGCGCACCGGCGAAGAGACGAATCGCATCACCAACGCGGCACGCGCGCGCGGGCTCGTGCTGCTCTCCTGCGGGATCTACGGCAACGTCATCAGGCTGCTGCCCCCGCTCACCGTCTCGGACGACGAGCTGGAACGCGGGCTCGACATCCTCGAGGCATGCGTTGCCGGCTGACAACACGCTTCCGCTTTGGATCCTCGGCAACATCCGCCTCGGGCAGTCGTTGCCCGAGGTGAACGTGGTCGTGCTGATGATCCTCGCCTTCACGGTCGTACCCGTCCTGCTCGCGCAGAGGCTCACGCGGGAGAGCGGGATCCTCCGCACCGAATAAGGAGAGTCAATGGCAGCGCTCGACGTCCTGAACCCTGCGACCGGCGAGAGCATCGCGCAGGTCCCGAACATGTCCGCCGACGAGGTCGACGCGGTCGTGGAGAAGGCGAAAGCCGCTCTGCCCGACTGGATGGACG
>DASZBP010000273.1:0-10489 GCA_035943915.1 Gaiellaceae bacterium
CGAGCGCCTGCGCGATCGCGATCTCGTAGAGCTCGATGCCCGTGCCGTGCCGGACGAGGTCGGCCATCTGCCCGGCGGCGATCCGCGCTGCGACCTCGACGACGACAACGCGGCCTTCCGGCGTCGCGATCAGCTGCGGGAACGCGATCCCGTTCTGAAGCCCGAGCGCGCGGACGGCGTCGTAGGCGACGTCGCGCACGCGGTCGAGCACGTCGCCGGGAAGCGACGAAGGGAATGAGTGGATCCACCCGACGCCGAAGCCGGGGCCGGCGGGCCGCAGCCGGTCGGACAGCGTAAGCAGCGTCGGCTCGCCGTCGCGCACTGCGATCAGCGCGTTCAGCTCGGTGCCGACGACGTACTCCTCCAGCATCGCCTCGCCCCCGACGGAGAACACAAGCGTCTGCGGCAGCCGTTCTGCGAGCTCCTCGTCGCGCTCGATGAGGTAGAGGCCGCGCTGGCCTCCGGAGTCGGCCGGCTTGAGCACCGCCGGAAACGGGATGCCTTCGACGCTGCCGGCGTGCTCCGTGAGCGCGGCATGGGCCGGCTGGGGAACCCCCGCGTCCGCGAGAGTCCGTCGCATCGTCGGCTTGTGCGTCATCGCGCGCGCGACGTCCGGGCCGATCCCGGGCAGGCCGAGCCGCTGGGCAACCACTGCTGCGGGGATCACGGCGCGGTCGGTGCAGACGGCGAGAATCCCGTCGACGTGCTGCGCGCGGGCGACGGCGGCTACGCGATCGCTGTCGCTGAAATCGACCACGTGCCAGGCATGGCAGTACTTGAAGGCGATCGCGCCGGCGTCGCCGTCGCAAGCGATGACCTCGTGACCCGCTTCCCGCGCGTAGCGGATGCAGGGCAACTGCGAAACACTCGCACCGAGGAACAGCAGACGCGCCATTGCCCAACTCCAACCGGTCGGTCTGCCTGCCGCGGGGCGCACTGTTCCTGATCCGACGCGCGCTGTCAATTCGGGCTCGTCGCGTACACTCCCAGCACCGGGGAGCCCCTGCACGAGGGGCTGAGACAGCGCTTCCTAGCGCGTACCCGTCGAACCTGATCCGGGTCATGCCGGCGAAGGGAGGGATTCCGTGCTCCGGACAGCTGACGTAACACGCATCCTCGGCGGCCGCCGTGTTCTCGACGGGCTGTCCATGACGGTGCCCGAGCATGGTCGCGTCGGCATCGTCGGCCGAAGCGGCGCCGGCAAGTCGACCTTGCTCTCGTTGGTAGCCGGGCTCGACAGGCCGGACGCGGGCTCGATCTCCGTCGGCCTCGCCGACTGCGCGCTCATGCCGCAGCGCGACTGCCTGCTCCCGTGGCGCACCGCGCTCGACAACGCGTGCCTCGCGCTCGAGAACCAGGGCGTCCCTCGCGCCGAAGCACGCGACCGCGCGCACCCGCTCTTCGTGCGCCTCGGTCTCGCCGGCTCGGAAGACCTGCTCCCCGCGAAGCTCTCCGGCGGCATGCGCCAACGCGTCGCGTTCGCGCGCACGCTGCTCGCCGACAAGCGCGTGCTGCTGCTCGACGAGCCGTTCGGCGCGCTCGACGCGATCACGCGCTCGGAGCTGCAGGAGTGGCTGGCCAACGCGCTCGAGGACGAGCCGCGCACCGTGCTGCTCGTCACGCACGACGTCGAGGAGGCGCTGCTGCTCTGCGACCGCGTGCTCGTTCTCGCCGACGGCCGCATCGCCGCCGACTTCGAAGTGGACGTGCCGCGTGCGCGTACGGATATCGCGTTCGTCGAACTGCGCGAGCGAGCGCTAGAGGCGATCGCGTGAGGCCGCTCGCACTCTTTGCGCTTCTCGTCGGAATCTGGGAAGCGGTCGTACGCCTCGCACATGTGCAGGACTACGTCTTCCCCGCTCCGTCCGCGGTCGCGCGCTCGCTGTACGGCGATCGGGGCCTGCTCGGCAGCGCGACGCTCGTCACGGTGCGCGAGATCGCGCTCGGGTTCCTGCTCGCGGTCGCGTGCGCGCTGCTCATCGCCGTCTCGCTGCACTTCTCCCCCGCGCTTCGCCGTGCACTGCTGCCGCTGCTCGTCCTGTCGCAGACGGTGCCGACGGTGCTGCTTGCTCCGATCCTCGCGATCGTGCTCGGCTACGGGATCGAGCCGAAGCTGGTCGTCGTCGCAATCGTCTGCTTCTTCCCGATCGTCGTGAACGCGGTCGACGGCCTGCGCGCGGCAGACCCGGAGCTGATCCGGATGATGCGGACGCTGCACGGGAGCCGTCTCGCGATCTTCCGCCGCGTGGAGTTCCCGGGCGCTCTTCCGGCGATCTTTTCCGGCGCGCGTATCGCCGCGACGTACGCCGCGGTCGGTGCGGTGTTCGGCGAGTGGGCGGGCTCGTCGGCCGGGCTCGGCTTCGTGATCCTTCAGGCGCAGCCGGCGCTCGAGACCGCGCGCATCTTCGCCGCAGTCGTCGTGTTGAGCGCGCTCGCGCTCGCCTTGTACGGGGTCGTCTCCCTGACCGAAAGGATCCTGGTGCCCTGGCATGCGTAAGCTCGCGCTCGCTCTCGTCGTCGTGGTCGCCGCGGGCTGCGGCTCGACGCACAGCTCCACCACGAATGTCTCGGTGATGCTCGACTGGACGCCGAACCCCGACCACGTGGGCCTCTACGTCGCGAAGGCGAACGGCCTGTTCGCGAAGCAGAAGCTGAACGTGTCGATCCACGCGCCGTCCGATCCGACGACGCCGCTGAAGCTCGTCGCCGCCGGCAAGGTCGATCTCGCGGTGAGTTACGAGCAGGAGGTGTTCTTCGCCGCCGCCAAGAAGCTGCCGGTCGAGGCGGTCGCCGCGGTCGTGCCGGTGCCGCTCAATTCGTTCATGTCGATCGAGCCGACTGTGAAGAAGCTCTCCGACCTGCGTAACGGCACGATCGGCGTCACCGGAGTCCCCTCGGACGACGCGACGCTGAAGAGCGCCGGGTTGTGGGGGCACGTGCAGGTCGTGAACGTCGGCTATAACCTCGTGCCCGCCCTGCTCGCGCATCGCGTCGATGCGGTGCTCGGCGTATACCGCAACGTCGAGGGGATCCAGCTCGCGCAGCGCGGCTTCCACCCGACGGTGATCCCGGTCGACCGCGCCGGCGTGCCGTCCTACGACGAGCTCGTACTGGTCGCGTCGAAAACGCGCCTCGCCAACAAGAAGTACAGCGACATGGTGCAGCGCTTCGTCACGGCGTTCACGAAAGGGACGATCGATGCGCGCACGCATGGCGCGCAGTCGATCAGCGTCTTGAAGAAGGTGACCGCGTCGTCGACGAAGTTCCTCGCGGCCGCCACGCCCGCAACGCTGCACCTGCTGACGACGACGTGCCTGATCGTCCCGCAGTGGCAGACGTTCGGCAACTGGATGCACACGCAGGGGCTGCTGAAGCAGCCGCTGCAGGCGTCGGCGGTCGCTACATCGAGGTACTGCCGGGCCTGACCGCGAGCAGCACGCCACGCGCAACGGTGATCCGCGCCTCTGCGTCATGGAACAGGTTCGACACGCCGCGGCTCGTGTCCGGGGGCAGCGTCTCGTCTGCCAGCGGATAGGCGAGACCCTCCGTCGTCACGCCCTCCGCCAGGCCGCCAACCGCGAACAGCGACACCGTCTCTCCCACCGCACCGCGCAACATGCGCGACCCGCGAATCACGTGAACCTGCGCGCCGCCGAGCTGCGCGTCCACCTCCACGCCTGCCCACTTCTCCGACGCGAGTAGAAGCAGCGAACCGAGCAGATGATCGAGCCGTCCGCCCGACGATCCGACAACCAGCACACGCGTCGCACCCTCGCGCAGCGCCGTTTCCAGCGCGAGCTCGAGGTCTGTCGCGTCCTTCTCCGGCGGATAGGGCTCGACGCGATCCAGCCCGGCGAGCGTCTCCGACGAGATCGAGTCGAAGTCGCCCACAGCCAGGTCGACATGCACCCCCGCCTCGGCACCACTGTCCGCAGCGATCACGAACGCGCCGTCCGGCACGTCATCGAGCACCGCACCCGCGGCAAGCACGACGACGAGCACTACTTCGCCTTCACGTGGAAGATCGACGAGTAGATCTCGCGCGCGGCCGGTGCGGCGGCGTTCGCGCCGAAGCCGCCGTGCGGGATCAAGACGACAACCACGTAGCGCGGATGATCGGACGGAGCCCACGACGCGTACCACGAGTCATCCGACCCGTGCGGGTCCTGCGCGGTGCCGGTCTTGCCGGAGACCGGGATCGGGAACGAGCCGAAGATCGCGGTCGAGGTACCCGTCGACCCGTGCGCCGCGTCGTACAGGCCGTTGCGAATCGCCCACACGTCGCGCAGCTTCAGCTTGCGCGTCGGCGGATACTTGAACAGCTGCCGGTGCTGGCCGACCAGCCCCTTCGCGAGGTGCGGCTGGACGACGTTCCCGCCGTTTGCCAGCGTCGAGTACGCGACCGCCATCTGCAGCGGTGTCACCTCGAGGAAGCCCTGGCCGATCGACAGGTTCACCGACGTGCCCTCGTACCAGTAGCCCTGCGGCCCGCTGCCGAACGTCTTCTTCAACCACGCCGGCGTGGGCACGACACCGCCGGCCTCGCCGGGGATGTCGACGCCGGTGGGATGGCCGAGCCCGAGCCACTTCGCCCACTGCTGGATCGCGAGCGACCCGTTCACCTGCCGGAAGTAGAACTGCTCGCCGAGCCGGTAGAACCACGTGTCGCACGACATCTCGAGCGCCTGCTCGAGGTTCATCGACTGGTTGATCGCAGGCTCGACGTTGTGGAAGACGATGTTCCCGACGGTGAGCGAGCCGGTGCACGCGAGGTACGTGCTCGGCGTGATCAGCCCCGACGCGAGCGCGGCCTCGGCGACGATCGGCTTGAACGTCGACCCGGCCGGATAGAGGCCCTGCGTCGCGAGGTTGAGCAGCCCCGGCGTCTTCCCGGTCAGCAGGTTCTGCAGGTACTCGGGATCCTGCGCCGCGCGGAGCTGGTTGACGCCCGGATATGACGCGAGCGCCTTGATCGCGCCGTCGCGTGGGTCGATGACGACCGCCGCGCCCGTGCTCGCCTGCCCGTAGCCGGCCGCGTGCGCGCTGGCGATGCCGTCCTTCACCGCTTTCTCCGCGGCACGCTGGATCCGTGCGTCGATCGTCAGCTGCAGCACGCCCGGCGCCTTCTTCGTCGGCTCGGCGCGCAGTGGCGACGCGATCTGCCCGAGCGCGTTCACGCGCACGCGCGCATGCGCGAAGCCGCCGTTCAGATACCTGTCGTACGTCGCCTCGACACCGGACTGGCCGACGACCATCCCCGCCTTCGCATGCTTGTACTGCGACGACTTGAGCTCGTCCTGGCTGACCTGCCCGAGCAGCCCGAGGTACTCGCCGCCGAGCGAGCCCTGCGGGTACGAGCGCGTCGGCAGCTCGACGACGTGCAGCCCGGGAAACTCCGCCGCGCGCTCATCCATGAAGAAGGTCAGCGCGCGCGACGCGTGCGGCACGATCACCGCAGGGCCGAACGGCGACTGCACGAGCGAGCGTTGAATGCGCGTGACGAGCGTCGCGACCGGCACGTTCGTCAGCCGTGAGACCTGCGCGAGCGTCTTGCGTCCGCGCGCAACCGGCTTCCACGTCGAGTCGAACGGGCCGCCGCCGAGCGCCGACGCGTCGGCGACGACCGCGAGCTGCGCACCCGCAGTTGCGAGCGGCCGCAGCTTGTCGTCGACGATCGCGCCACGCGGCGCGGGCAGATTGACAACACGGATCTGCTGCGCCTGGCTCTGCTTCAAGTAATCGGTCGAGTGCAGCAGCTCGAGCGACCACGCGCGCAGCGCGAGCAACGTGAACGCAAGCACCGCGACCGCCGCGACGACGCCGAGCCGCCGGTAGAACGCGAAGCTCGCGAAGTAGCCCTCCTCGACCGTCGAGACCGGCTCGACGAGCGGCCGCGACGACGTGAACCGTGGTGCCGGGACGAAGCCGGCCGAACCGTGCCTGAGCCGGCGCCGCACTCCGCGGCTGCGCCCGATCTCGAGCGGGCCCCACGACTTCCGCTGCGATCTGCGTCTCTTCACCCGGGCAGGCAGCGTAGCTTGCATCCATGCTCGCGATCCTTGGTGGAATCGGCGCCGCGCTGGCGTGGACGGCGACAACGCTGGCGGCGTCTCGTGCGACGCGTCACGTGGACAGCCGCTCGCTGCTGGCGACCGTGATGACTGTGGGGCTGGTGATCTCGATCCCGCCTGCGCTGCTCGCGCACACACCGACGATCCACACCTCGGACGCCCTCTGGCTTGTCGTCGCCGGCTGCGCGAACGTCGGCGGCCTGCTGCTCACGTACTCGGCGCTGCGCGTCGGCAAGGTGGGTGTGGTCGCGCCGATCACGTCCACGGAAGGCGCGATCGCCGCCGTGATCGCGGTCATCGCCGGACAGCACCTTTCCACCGGGACGGTTGGCTGCCTCGTCGTCATCACCGGGGGCATCGTGCTGGCGGCCCGCGCGCCGGGCGGCGACCGCGCCGTTCATGCACGCAGCGTCGTGCTCGCAGGGCTCGCGGCGTTCGCGTTCGGACTGGGGCTCTATTCGGGCGGGCGCGTCGGCCAGTCGCTCGGCATCGCGTGGGCCTTGCTTCCCGCGCGCGTGGTCGGCGTCGTCGTGATCGCGCTACCGCTGCTCGTGTCGCGCCGCTGGCGGATGACGCGCAAGGCGATGCCGTTCGCGGTCGTCGGCGGCGTGTGCGAGGTGCTCGGCTTCGCGGCCTATGTGTTCGGCGCACGCCACAACCTCGCGATCGCCGCGGTGCTCGGGTCGCAGTTCGCGGGGCTGTCGGTCGTCGTCGGCTGGCTGCTTTTTCGCGAACGGCTGACAAGGGTGCAAGTCGCCGGCGTCGTAGGAATCATCGTGGGAGTTTCGGCGCTCAGCGCGATCCATTCATGAAGCGGTGGCTGCTCCTGCTTGTCCTGGCGCTCGCCGCGTGCGGCAGCAGCGGCCGGATAACGGTGCGCGTCGACGGACTGCCCATGACCGTCGCGAAAGGGACGACGCTTGCGTCCCTGCATCTACACGCCCCGCGCGGGAACCTGCTCGCAGTCGACGGATCGGTGCTGCGCAGCGGCGCGTACCCGGGCCGCGTCGTCGGACCGGCGACTCTCCACGACGGCGATCGCATCCGGCTCGTGCGCGGCGAGTCGCGGCGCGAACCGCTCGAGACGCTGCGGCAGAAGGTCCTGCCGAGCCCGCAGTTCTTCCTCGCGCGCACGCGCGGCACGCAGGTGGTCGTACGCGGCTTCATCTCGCACAAGCTGGTATCGGCGCGGCTGTTGCCGTTCCATGCGCTGCCGGACCGCGCCGTCGCGCTGACGTTCGACGACGGCCCCGGCCCGTACACACTCGAGATCCTGCGCGAGCTGCAGAAGCTGCACGTGAAGGCGACGTTCTTCGACATCGGCTTCGAGGTCGATATGTACCCCGGACTCGTGGACGACGAGCTCAAGGCCGGAATGACCGTCGGTAACCACACGTACAACCATCCGGAAGTGCCGCCGTTCGAGCAGCTGCCGGCACGCCTCCTTGCAGACGAGGTCTCGCTGGGTGCGGCGTCGCTCCGGAACGCGGGCGCGAAGCCGATGCTGTTTCGGCCGCCGGCGGGGAGCTCGTCGGCGAAGGTTGTCGCGGCGGCGAATACGGTAGGAGAGCGTGTGATCCTCTGGTCGGTCGATCCGCGGGACTGGGAAGCAGGCGCCACGGCGGCGGGCATCGTCCGTGCGGTCCTGAGTGCGGTGCGGCCGGGGTCGATCGTCGACCTCCATGACGGTGGCGGCGACCGGTCGGCGACGCTGCGGGCGCTGCCGGCGATCGTCAAGGGAATCCACAAGCGCCATCTGAGACTGGTGGCGATTCCGACCGGCTAACTTGCCGCGAAGCTCGTGAAGCGCTGGGGTCTGATCGGTTTCGTGCTGCTGTTGTCGACGGCTGCGCCCGCGTGGGCGGATGACGGGACGACGACCACCGTTCCGGCCACGACGACGACCACCGTCGCAACGACGACCACCGCGCCCACGCCGACGACCACGACTGCGCCGACGACGACCGTCGCGTCGACGCCGAGGTTCACGAGCGCCCGCGCGCCGCTGCAGCGCGGGTGTCCGGCCGCGGCGATCGTCGTCGTGTATCCGAGGCAGGTGCCGCTGTTCCTCGCGCCGCCGGACGGTAAGGCGCTGCTCGAGACAACGGCAGGGTTGAGCGCATCGGTCGGGCGCGTCGACGTCGCCAATTGCCGGGGCAACGTGCTGCTGCGGTCGGTGTCGCTGTTCGGGTCGATTCAGGCGCAGCAGGTGAAGCTCACCGGCGAGACGCCGGAGATCGTCGGGCTGCAGATCGGCTCGCGCTCTGCCGTCGGCGAGCACTTCTCGCTCGGGTGGGGCCGGCTCGTCGTCGGCGCCACGACGTCGACGTATGTCGCCGCGCTCTCACTCACGCTGACCGCCAAGCACGACGGGTTGCCGCCCGGCACGCGGATCCTGGTCGGCGTAGGCCCGGTGCCCCCGAAGCCGAAAGTCGTGGTCGCGCCACACAAGAAAGCGGCGGTGAAGACGAAGGCGAAGAAAAAGCACCTCAAGAAGAAGTGGACGCACCTGCCGCTGCAGGTGACGCCGAAGCTGGGCGTGAAGAAGTTCGTGTTCCCGCTGGTCGGCGACATCGGTGTCGGCGACAGCTACGGCGGCCCGCGGTCGGACGTGCCGGGCGGGTGGCATCACGGTGACGACATCTTCGCGCCGATCGGGACGCCGGTCGTCGCGGTTGCGGACGGGACGGTGAACCGTGTCGGCTGGGAGCATCTCGGCGGGTGGCGCCTGTGGGTGCGCGACACCGCGGGCGACCAGTTCTATTACGCGCACCTGTCGGGCTATGCGCCGGGCGTGCTGCACTCGAAGAAGGTGACGCGCGGCGAGGTGATCGGCTTCGTCGGCAACACGGGCGATGCGTTCACGACGTCGCCGCATCTGCACTTCGAAGTGCATCCGCGCCACCTACTGCATCTCGCGTACGACGGAGCGGTCGATCCGACGACGTATCTCGATACGTGGCCGCATGTCGATGCCGCGTCGATCCCGCACCCGGCACATCCGCGCCTACCCAGGACGCCGCAGCTGCGTTCGGAGGCGACGTACGTGTGGCGCGAGCTGCTGATGGCGCGGCATCTGGTGCCGAAGCGGCAAGCGCGTGTGTGGAAGGCGCGGGAGGCGTTCAATGCGGGCGCGGTCGCGACCGAGCGTGTGGTGGCCGCGAATGCGGGGCCGGCGAGCTCGTCGTCGTGGCCGGTCGTGCTGGCCGGACTCGGGCTTGTTGCGCTGCTGGCCGGAGCCGGCGGCCTCGCGTATCGCCGGCGCGGGTAGCGTCCCGACATGAGGGTCTATGTCGCCGGGCCGTTGTTCTCGGACGCCGAGCGCGCGTGGCTGGATGCGCTAGCCGCGCGACTTCGCGCGGAGGGGTTCGAGTGCTTCGTCCCGCACGAGCATTTCGACGAAGCGCCGGAGCCGACGCCGGAAGCGATCTACCGGATCGACGCGGACGGCCTGCGCTCGTGCGACGCGATGGTCGCATGGCTCGACGGCCCGATGGTCGACGACGGCACGGCGTGCGAGATCGGCATGTTCGCGGAGCTCTGCCGGACGGGTCATGCACGAGGCATCGTCGGGATCGCGACGGATCTGCGTCTCGAGCGACGGCGCGAGCAGGACGTCGTAGGCGGAGGGATGAACTTGTTCGTTGCGGGTGCGATCGAGGCTTACGGCTCGATCACGCACACCATCGAGGCGGCGCTTGCCGCACTCGCCGCGTTCGGCCCAAGGACGTCCCAGTAGCCCGAGCGGCGGCGACCAGGTCAGCCGCGCGCTGCCTCGAGCACGAGCGCAGGCTGATGCGGTGCGCAAAAGAGCTCGTACAGCGGATCGCCACTCCCGGCCGCGAACGCCTCGGGCACGCGCTCCATGGCGTCGTGCTTCTCGAACACGCACGCACCGTGGAGCTGCGCCTCGCGCGCAACGCCGCGCGGGAGGTCGGCGCTCATCAGGATGAAGGGCTGCCGGCGCTCGATTCGGCGAACTTCACGGAGCAGGTCCATTCCCGTTCCACCCGGCATCGAGTAGTCGCTGATGATCAGGTCGAAGGACTGCTCCGCGTAGCACTGCAGCGCAGTCGCGACGTTCGGAGCGCTCACGACCTTGCACCCCAGTGGTGTCAGCGCCTCGGTCAATGCGAAGCGAAAGCCTGCGATGTCGTCGACCACGAGGATCTCGAACATGTCGCTCATCGGCCGGCCCCGGCTCCAAGGCCGAGCCCCTTCGTGAGCGCCCAGCTTGCGGCTTCGGTGCGGTTGCTGATTCCGAGCTTCCGGTAGATGCTCGTCAGATGGAACTTCACCGTCTGCACCGTGATCCACAACTCCGCAGCAATCGCCTTATTCGACAACCCCCGCGACACCGCCTTCACGATCTCAACCTCACGCTCCGTCAACCCCGCCGACCGAGCCACCGTCTCCTC
>DASZBP010000274.1:0-7361 GCA_035943915.1 Gaiellaceae bacterium
AGCACGTCGTCACGATTTTCCGTGACGCCGGCGCGACGAACGTGACGTGGATTTGGTCGCCCAATGTCGTCGGCTACACGGTGCGTGACCCGCTCGCCTACTACCCCGGCAACGACTGGGTCGACTGGGTGGGGATGGACGGCTACAACGACGGGCGTCCCTGGATCACGTTCACGCAAACGTTCAGTGCCACCTACGCACGCCTGGTCGGGCTCGGCAAGCCGATGCTCGTTGCCGAAACCGCATCGACGGAAGGCGCCTCGACGGCAGCGAAGGCCGATTGGATTCGCGCGATTGCGCCTGCGGTTCAGTCGATGCCCGCGATCAAAGCCGTCATCTGGTTCGACCTCAATCGTCCCAGGGGCGTCTGGCGCCTCGACAACTCGGCTCCCGCCGCCGCCGCATTCGCGGATTTGCTCACGAAACAGCCCAACCCTTCCTGCCCTCCGCGGCAGTGGACAACGAGCTGTTACGAGGCCCGTAGCGCGGTAACGACCGACGGGAACATCAACGCTCCCTCGAGATAGCTTCCGACGACCCAGCCGACGACGAATCCTGCGAGTGAGTTCGCGCCAGCGGCGCCTGCGACGGCACAACCCACTTCCAACAGCAGGCCGATCCCGACGATCGGCAACGCTCGCACGAGTCCTCTGTGTACACGCTTAACTGCGACGTAGTGAGCCTTGATGACCTGAGGGATTGCGGCAACGACGAGCAGTCGAAGCGGCGTGAGGCCGTTGTTCGCGTAGGAGTGACCGAAGATTTCGAGTATCCAGTGGCCGGCGACGAAGACGACGATCGCCCCACATGCGCACAGGAGGAGCGACGCACCGAGGGAGCGCTGAAGATTCAGTCGAAGCGTGCGAGGAGCGGCGGCGGCCACTGCGTACAGGGCTGACGACAGCGAGATCGGCACCATGAAAACGAGGTAGCAGATCTGCCACGAGACGAAGAATGTCGCGTTGTCGCGCAGCGTTAGGAGCGCAGGCACCAGAACGGGCATGAGGAGCGCGGGCGCTTGGAGCGCCAGGTTGAACGCGTGGTTCGCTGCGAGCGAGCGGAGCGGAAGCACCGACGGCGCTCTCCAAGAAGCGGTTGCCGAGTGGCGCAGGAATCCGCGCCGCCGGCCATAGGCGAGAGGGATGGTCAGTGAAAGCGCGGTGGAGACCCACCAGGTTGAGAAGAGCGCCAGCCCGGAGCGGAACCCAATGAGCCAAGCTGCCCCGACGAGAACGAGTTTGCAGACGCTGAACGCCGTGTTGCGCCAGAACTGAATTCGGCCGTGCCAGAGACCGAGCGCCGCCTGATCAGCCACCATCGCGACGGCGGTGCAGGCGACCCCCGCCGCGAACAGCGGTAGCCCCGTGCCTGACCGCAGCAATGCGAGTCGTGCAGTCTCTCCCGTCGCAAGCCCGCCCGCGAGACCGATCACGCCACCGAACGCTCCGGCCGCCGCGACCCCGGCTAGGATCGGAGTTCGCGTAGCCGAGGTGACGCGGGGCAGCTCTCCTTGGAGGTACGTGCCGATCCCAGCGGTGCTCAACGAAGCGAGCAGCAGCATCGCCGAGATTGCAGCGCCCGCGAACCCGATCACGGAAGGTACGAATGTCCGCGCGGCGAGCCACCAAAAACCTCCGCCAAGCGCTGCAGAGACGACACCTGTGCCGATGAGCGACACGGCGCTACCGACGAGTGCGTGCGTCGGATGCCTTGCTGCAGCGTTCGCCGTTATCGGCGGAGTTTGAGCCATCGATACCGGACGATGTCGCCGCGGCCAAGGGTGAGCTGTATCGAGCGCGCGGCGGGGGGGACGGGGAAGCGCAACTGCCAAGCCTGGTTGGGACGGAGCACCCGGCTGAAGCGAAGCCTGGTCCTCCGATCAACGTTCGCCGACAGCACAAAACGGAACGTCGTTCGCTCGTGGGAAACGATCGAGACAGCGGCGGTGGGCTGCCCGTCTACCTCCGCGATCCTCCCTGCCAGCTCGGTGAACGTCTGCCGGCTGTCTGCGCGCCGCTGGCCACGAGCCGACTCCCGGAACGCCACGAGCGCAATCACGAGCACGACGAGGACCAGTGACCCGAGGGCACTGAACATGAGCAACTCGTGCCGCCGCCGGATTCCGCCCGTCGGACGGGCCACGTGCGCTGCCAGGCCCGCCGCCGAGACGATCGCGAGCGCGACGGCGAGCCTCGGCGTCGTAACGCCCCGATCGGTCAGGTCGAGCGCCAATGCAGCGGCGACCGTTACGGCAAGGCTGAGGCCGGCGGCGGCAGCGATCAACAGCAAGCGGCCCTGGATACGGTGAGCGAGCGCGATGTATCCCGGGCAGAGTGCGAAGAGCGCGAGCCCCACCGGCAGGCGGATCACAGACGTACCCCAGTTCGTAAACGCGAGCACCGTGGCGATGGCCTGAACGACGACCGCGAGTCCCAAGCCGATTGGCAGACGCGTCATCGGAGGATCTCCATGTGCGTGAGTGCGGCGACCAGGTCATCGCCGCCGCACACGGTCTCGCCTCGGCGTAGGAGCTCGAACGCGCCGACACGTGCGCGGCAGAACGGCCCGAGAAGTGGGAGCTGGGATCTGTATGCCCGCAGAGCGCGCTGCTTGACGACGTGGGAACGAAGGCCAGAGCGCAGCACGAACCAGTGCGAGCCGTGCGACGCGCTCGGCAAGACACCCAGGATCGTGCGTCCGGTCGCGCCGCCGCGGGACGCTGCGTAGGGCTGCTCGAGATAGAAGCCGCGAGCGCGAGCTCCAAGTGCCAGCGTCCCGAAAATCTCTTTGACGTAGCGGTGATCGGCATGTCGGAGAGGAAGCCCAGGGGCGAAAATGATGTCGCAATTCCCCGCATGTTCTTCGATGTCATCGACGATCGCTCGGTCGCTGCGCTGTCTCGCGTAGGCCTCTTCTGGATGATCGAGGTGGACCGGCTGAACGCCGATTGCCTCGCAAAACGCATGGTCTTCTGCGCGACGGGCGACTGCCGCCTCGCCCTCGGTCGCGAACCCGGCTTTTCGATCCCACGACGACGCTGCTGAAGCCGACGCAGTTCGGTTCGCGAAGACCGTCACTGTTTTGACTTCATGTCCGAGTGAAGCCGCTTGGTGCATGAATGCACCAAGCGACAGCCCGGCATCGTCGAGATGCGCCGACAGGATGGCGAGCCGCATTAGCCCGTCCCGTTGCGGTCACGGGCAAGCACTCGTCCGTAGAGCCTTACGAGCGAGGGCATCACCGAGTCTTTCGTGTTGCGCCCCTGCGCAGTTTCTGCCGCGGCGCTGCCCAGGCGTACGCGCATCGAGGGATCGTCGATCAGCAGCCGCATCGCGTCGCGGAGCTCGTCGACGTCGCCGGCACGGACCAGAAGCCCTGTTTTGCCCGATGTGATCTGGTCGGCGTGCCCGCCCGGGTACGTCCCGATCACCGCGCAACCAGCGGCCATCGCTTCATGCACTACCTGACCGTGCGGCTCGGGCCAGACCGACGGGAACACACCGAACATGGCACGTTTCCAGGAGCTGACAACAGCGGCTCGAGAAACGGGCCCTACGACACATACGTTCGGAGGCAGGTCGAGAGGTGTGTCGCGCGCGGGCGCGCCCATGAGGACGAGCGGAGGGGGGTTGTCTAGCTGCTCGTACGCGCGAAGAAGAAGCGGCACACCCTTGACCGCGCGAAGCGCACCAACGAAGAGGATGAACGGTTCATCGGGAAGCGTCGTGGGCGCCTCGACCTCAACATGCTCGGCGGCCTCGGGAGGGAACGAGGTGAAGATCTCCCACGGGACGTCCCGCGGGGTCGCGCCGCCGAAGAAATATTGCTCGATCATGGTCTGCACATAGGTGCTCGTGTAGTGGACACCGTCGACGCGACGTGCAAGCCATCCCCGGAGCCCGAGAACGCCGCCGACAGCGACTCCCCCTTTCAACCGTCCGTAAAAGGCGGCTGCGCATGGAGTGCACTTGCCCCATGCGGGGCCGCTGCACGGCAACCCGTTGTAGTACAGGGTTCGCTTCGCACAAATCTGGCCGTAATCCCGGAACGACAGGATCAACGGCGTCTGTGTACCGGACAGAGCGGCGCGAGCCGAGTAGCTCAGCCATCCGTAGGAATGGACGATGTCGGGTTTGAAGGTGCTGATGAGTTGCCGAAGTCTCACGGTTGCCGGCGGATCGACGATCGGCGGCGGGGTATGGACAAACCTGCGGGCGGGACGCCGGCCAAGTGCGACGAGTTGAGAGATGTCCCGCAGATCGTTGACGTGCGGATCGAGTTCGCGTCTCAGTTCTCGAACGTCCGCTCCCTGGTGGGATGTCGCGACCTCGACTCGACAGCCCGCGGACGTCAAAGCCTCTGCAATCGCGAACGTGGCTTGGTGCGCTCCGCCGACATCGGGTGGGTAGGAATCGGATACGACGAGCACACGGAGCCCGGCGCGCAGCGCGCTACTCCATTCGGACGCATTGTGATCGGAAGTCATGCCCGAACCCAAGTCCGATAAATGCGGATCGGCCCGTTGTCGTAGATGCGAGTCAGACCATTCATCCTGTCGAACTTCTTGAGTGCCGCCTTCGCGATCGGCCGCCGCAGAGACGAGGCACGCGCCTCGGCCGGTTCGAAATAGTGGCCGATGGCAGGAAGGGCGGACGCAAGCCGCATGTCCACCACGACAAATTGGATCCGATCAGCCGTGATGACACGGCGAGCGCGTCGTAACCCGCTGTCGAAGTAGATCTCGGGGACGGGCTCCGGTTGCCCGTGCAGGTACGGAGGCTGCTGTCCTCCGAACGCCCCGAAGATCAGCTTGTTCTCGCGGTCCGCTGCGATTCGATTGCCGGATCCATAGTGGATTTTGAGCCACGACGACGCTGCAAGCGACTCCATGTTCATCGATCGGGAGTCAGCCGCAACGAGGAAGGGGCCTGGCAGCCGGTCGTAGGGAGCCCAGCCTACGATCAAGCCGCCCGCGAGGATCACCGCGAGTACGCCCACGGACAACAACGCGCGCAGAACCGGCGTTCGGTTCCGTATGGGACGTGATTCGAGTGCGACTGCGACTCCGAGTGCCAGGCCGAAGAACGCAAACTCAGACGCTCGGTTCGATGTCTCGGTGCCAGCGGAGGTCAGCCGCAGCGCAAGCGTGGCGGGGTAAACGATCACACATAGAGTCATGACGAAGAGATAAGGGCTCGAACGCATGTCCGAGCGCCAGGCACGAAAGACACCGTAGATGGAGAGAAGGAAGACGAAGGCGACCGACAGGAGCCCCAGCCCGCGGTCCACGAGCGGCTGACGTACTCCGCTGCTTTCACGGAAAAGCGTTTTCTGCGTCTGTGTGCCCGACACGACGGAGTACAGCGAGGAGACGGAGTCCCGCAAGACGGGATAGAGGTAGCCGGCTGTTGTGCGTGCGACTAGCGCAAGCCAGGCCACGCTCAGTATGGCGCCGCTGACAGCCAGTGCGCGTGGGAGGTTGAGACCAGCGCCCCCTTTGTTCCACTCCCAGATGTAATTGCTGCCGATGAACTGTTCGCGCGAACTGCGTCGCGCGCGGGGCGGACGCACTCCGATGTCGACGGCGACGACAGCGAGTAATGCAAAGGTGATGTAGCTCGTCATGTGGTGTGCCGTGACGACGAGGCAGGTCAGCGCGATCGCGGCGAGCGCGATCGCGGCATAACTCTCGCGGCGCGACGACATTCGAGACGCTCGGAGGGCGAGCGCGATGAGGACCGCCATCACGGGTAGTGCGAACGACTCATATGAGAACTGCGAGTCGAAGAACACGAAATTCGGGTTCGTCATATATACGAGGGCAGCGATCGTCGCGAGTCTCGTGGACCTCGTCGCCGCCTCGAACAGCAGCACGAGCCCGACCGTCATCAAGATGCGCACCAGTCCAATGACGACGATTCCTGCTGTGTAAATCGAGCAGTGCGCGAAGCCGGCGAGGGCGGCCGTCGTGACGTTCAGGGCGGGGAACTGCGGATATGCGGGGTCGAGCGGACTTGCGCGGAACAGGTGGTGCGACACGAGGATGTCGCGCGTTGCACGCCACTGCCCGAACTCATCGTGGAAGGTGAAACGGACAGGGCTGTGGAGAAGCTTCACCATGTACAGATCGAAACTCACGACGACGGTGACTGCGAGGCGGGCGACCCGGTTGTCCTCGGCTGACAGCAGGCAAAATGCCGCGGGCAGGAAGAGGCCGGCCAATCCGAGCCAAAAGAGCCAGGAGGCGTCTGAATCGCCGCGACGTGCCGCATTGTCGGCAGCGACGATGATGAACAGTGAGCAGGTGCTGAAGAGGCAGGCGCCGCCGGCGCGGGCCATGGTCGAAGTGCCAGTCATTCCGACCCGTCTGAAAGACCTCGACTGGCCCTGCTCTTCGCATACGCAGGCAGACCCCAGGCAACCCCGCGGAGTTCTGCCATGCGGAGTGCAATGGGAAAGTCGGCGCCCCGCGACGAATTCTTCGTCGAGGTTCCACTACCGAAGAACCTTAGGATCGCGGGAAGGATGCTCACGAAATCGACGAGCAGCTTTGGGTATTCGAGCACCAGATGAACAAGGTGTGCTGACAGCCCCGCGCCGTAGCCGAACAGCTGGCTCTTCAGGGCATTCTCGTCTGCGTGCGAGGGATGCCAGACCAGCGCCGCCGGGGTGTACGTCACGCGGAAGCCCTGGATGAGTGCCCGCAAAAGCAACTCACTGTCATCCCCGCTCTTACTGGGCGTCCCCGGGCCGAGGAACTCGCACATCGGACCGAGCTCCATCAGCACATCGCGGCGGAACGCCATGTTCGCCCCGGTGCCGAGCCGCCCGGCGCGGAAGCGGTCGACACCTTGGGTTTCGGCGAAGCGAAATCGCCGTAGGTCGAACCCTTTTCCGTAGCCGCCGAAGCGCTCGAGCAGAAGCTGAGCTTGTGTGTCGAGCGCGAGCGGCAGGACGTTCCCCGTCGCGACGTCGGCGTCGACGATGAGCTCTTGAGCCAAGGCGCTGACGCATTGGCTGTCGACGACGACGTCTGAGTCGAAGAACACGACGATGTCGCCTGTTGCCGCCGCTGTGCCCACGTTCCTTGCGTGAGCGGCCCCGACCCGTGCGGTCGAGTGGTACGTCACTCGGTCATCCGCGAGTTGGGCGAGTTGCGCTTTTGTCGTGCTGTCGCGCGGGCGGTTCTCGACGACGACGATCTCGAGTCGCTCTCGAGGATGGTCAGAAGCGAGAACGGAGGACACACAGTTCGCGAGGCGGGGATTCGATCCGATTGTCGGGATGATCACTGACACCGGCGGGAGTTGTTCGAGTGCGCGTTGGCGCGTGACGACGCACGTGGGCGGGTTCACCGCATC
>DASZBP010000275.1:0-3740 GCA_035943915.1 Gaiellaceae bacterium
CCAGCATCTGGATGTACTTCACCGCCGTGTAGGACGCCTGCACGCTCGAGAGCCACCACGCGGGCGCGATCAGGTACGCGAAGAACGAGCGGAAGCCCGTCGGCACGCCGAGCCGTGCGCCGTGCCCGGTGTGCGCGATCGAGCGCGAGATCATCGACCACTCGAGCTCGTCGCCGAAGATCGTCGGCGACTTGAGCGCGGATGCCTCCCACAGGAGCATCGCGAGCAGCACCAGTGCACCTACCAACACCGGCACGAGCGCCAGGAAACGATCGAGCTTGCTCTCGTTCACTCGGTCACTGTATTCAGCACGACGTGCGGCTCGAGATCGATCTCGCGCCGCACGAACCGGCAGGTGATCCCCGCATCCGCGCATGCATCGACGATCTCTGCCAGGCGCTCACGTGGCGCATTGGGGATCGTGACCAGCACGATGTCCGGGTTCAGGCGCTCGAGCAGCCGTGCGAGCTCGTGTGTCCCGCCGAGTACCGGGATCCCTTGCACCCGGCGGCGGCGAAGACGCGGGTTGTCGTCGACGAAGCCGAGCACCCGCTCGCCCGCGGTGTCGCGAAGCTCGCGTTGGAGGCTTCTCCCCGAGCGGCCGGCGCCGACGACGATCGTGCGCCGGCCGGTGCGATCGCGATACGAGCGGACGCCGCGAACGATCAGCCGCTCCGCGAAGCGAGACGCGCCGATCGCGACGATGCACAGCAGGCCGTCGACTGCGAAGAACGCGCGCGAGAAGCCGCTGATGTCCTGCGTCAGGTTGATGTACGCCAGCGCGACGGCTTCCGAAAGCACGACGGCCGAGACGATCGCGACGAGGTCACGTGAGCCGGCGTAGCGCCAGATCGACCGGTAGAGGCCGAACGGGATGAACGCCAGGTACCGCGCTGCGATGACGATCGGCAGCGTCACGACGGCGACATGCCGTTCCGCGACCGTGCCAGGCCAGCCGAACTTCAACGCGTAGGCAAGCGCGAAGGCGCCCGTGATCAGCCAGAAGTCGACGACGACCTCGACGAGGCGTCGCCAGTGCACGGCGAAGGTCTGCCTGAGAGTCGGGACCGCATCGTCCGGGGTGACACGCCGCTCGACGTCGGCAAGGAAGCTTGCGAACTGCACGAGCAGCACGAACGTGATGAGCACGCCGACAAGCGCGAGCCGCTGGTCGGCGAGCACGTTGTACGCAAGGCTCGTCGAGCCGAGCGCCGCCGCGATCAGCGCGAGCAGCAGCACGGCGTTGCGCTCCGACAGCCCGAAGCGCACGAGCCGGTGCGACGAGTGGTCGCGGCCGCCCTGCGAGATCGGGCGCCCTTCGAGCAGCCGCACGACCGTGACGAGCGTCGTGTCGAGGATCGGCACCGCGAGCACGAGCACCGGCAGCAAGAGCGTCGCGACCGTGGACCCCGCGACCTTCCAGCTCGCGGACAGGCCGAGTGCGCCGAGCGCGAACCCGAGCAGCTGCGAGCCGGAGTCACCCATGAAGACGAGCGCCTTGCCGCGTGGGCGGAGATTGAACGGAAGGAAGCCCGCGCACGAGAGCGCGCCGGCGAGCGACAGTGCGAGGATCGTGTCGTTCGGATGGATCGTCACCGCGTCGATCGCGAAGAACGTGAACGCAATGCCGGCGAGCGTCGCTGCGAGCCCGTCCATGTTGTCGAGCAGGTTGAACGCATTCGTCATGCCGACGAGCCACACGATCGCGAGCGCCCACGCGATCACGTGGGTGTGGATCAGCTGCACATCGGTGCCGGTGGCGAGGACGATCACCGCGGCTGCGATCTGCGCCCCGAGCTTGGCGAGCGGTGGAAGCGCGCGCAGGTCGTCGACGAAGCCCGCGACGAAGAGCAGCGCAACACCGGCGTAGATCCCGCCGAGCTCCTTCGTCAGCGGGATTGCGTGAACGGCGATCGCGAGCCAGAGCCCGACTGTGAAGCCGGCGAAGATCCCGATCCCGCCGAGCAGTGGCGTCGGCTTTACGTGCCAGCGGTCGGCGGAAGGGGCCGCGACGAGGCGCTCCGCAAGCGGTGAGCGGAGCAACAGCCAGACGGCGATGAGAGCGGCGGGGAGAGCGGCGGCTGCCGCAGCTGTGCTCAACTCCGCTCCGGCGCCGGCCAAGCCGGCACCTGCGCTATCGATGAGCCTCCGTCGAGCCTACGTCTCATGCGACTCCGAGGGTAGAAGAGCGGTGTAAGGGCAGTGTTTGCCCCGGGTGGCCCTCCGTAGACTAGATCCCGCTGATGACGGTCTACGCGGACGTCCTTCGCTACCGGGAGCTGTTCTCGAATCTCTTCCGCCGCGATTTCCAGGCCAAGTACAAGGGGTCGGTCCTCGGCATCTTCTGGTCGCTGCTGAACCCGCTGATCCTGCTCGGCGTGTACTTCGTGGTCGTCGGTCTGCTCCTGCGCAGCGGCACGACCAAGAACTTCCCGATCTTCCTGATCGGCGGGCTCGCCTGCTGGATCTTCTTCTCGGTGTCGCTGCAGTCGTCGGCGCGCTCGATGATCGACAGTGCCGAGCTGATCAAGAAGGTGCGGTTCCCGCGCCAGCTCGTGGCGCTCTCGATGGTCAGCACGCAGGCGGTGACGTTCGCGGTGATGACGGCGATCATCATGGTGCTGTCGCTCGTCTTCGTCCCGGCGGCGCGGCCGACGGTCGTGCTGGCGATCCCGTTCGCGATTCTCTTCGCCGGCTTCGTGGTCGGCGTCTCGCTCCTGGCAGCCTCGTTGAACGTGCTCTTCCGCGACGTCGAGCACATCCTCACTGCGGCGCTGCTCCCGTGGTTCTTCCTCACGCCGATCGTCTACGACCTCGGAACGCTGAAGACGGCGCAGAGCCATCACAAGCTGCTCGACGTGCTGCGCTGGGGCAATCCCGTGACACCGCCGATCTATGCGTTCCGCGACGCCGTGTGGCGCGGGCACATCCGCATCGCGGACGTCGTGTACCTCGTTGTCGCGTGTGTCGTCGCGCTCGTGCTCGGCGCGGTCGTGTTCAGGTTGGTCGACGACCAGATCGCGGTCGCACTGTGAGCACCGCGCGCCCGTCGTAGATCCACGGCTCGTCTCGCGGCGCCGCGTATGCCGGCAGCCCGGCGACGTCCTCGAGCCGGTCGAGCTCCACGCCGTCGGCGACTGAGGGGCAGATCAGCGGCGCTGTGAAGCCGGGGACACGGCCGCTGCCCGGCTCGTACTGCGCGAGCGCGCGCGGGCGCGGCGAGAGCAGGCCGCCGTCCCACGCGATCGCGCCCGCGACGACGGCATACCCGTCGGCGTGAGCGGCGCGGATGTGCTCGGCCCAGTCCGGCGCGGGCACGACGTCCGGCGGGACGAGCGCGTTCGGCTCCTGCACGCGCGGCTCGACCCGCAGGTCGCGCTCGAGCATCGCGCTGCCGAGCTCCGAGAACCACGCGCGGTGCTCGGAGACCATGTCGAACGCGAGCCGGTACCTCCCTGGCGGGATCGGCGCGCGCACGTCGACCGCGACGTGCGTCCGCTCACCGGGGGCGATCGGCGGCACGGCGGTGCGGATCCCGTCCCACACGATCGGGTTCCCGCGGTCGTCGAGCCAGTGGTACGAGGCGAAGACCCCGTCGCCCCATGCCATCGAACCGGCGTTCACGAGCTCGAGCGTCGCGGCCATGCGCGTTCCGGCTCGTGGCTCGGCCATCGCCCAGTTGCCCCACTCGACGGCGAGAGGTCCGTTCGACATTGCGAACTAGTCTAGGTTCGATGGAT
>DASZBP010000276.1:0-6024 GCA_035943915.1 Gaiellaceae bacterium
AGGTGCGTGAGATGCCGGTAACGCGCGTACAGAGCGCCGAACCACGCCGAGGCGACGCGGTCGCGCTCGGCGAACCACGCGTCGAAGCGCCTGCCGACCGCGTCACTCGACTCGTCGGCCGGGACGCCCGGGCCTTCGTCGCCCTTCCCACCCGCCAAGGCCAGCCGGTCCACGCCGATCTTCCGCGCGGCGTGGTCGTACAGCCGCTCATTCAACACCGCGACCTGCGCGGGATCGGCGGCAAGGCCCTCCAATGTGAGGCTGCCGAGAAGATGCAGCTGCCGGGCTACGTCGACGAGCACCGCCTCGCGAATGAGCTGCGCTCGCATCTGCGCAGCGGATGCGCCCGGAACGCTCTTGCGTCCCGTGTCGATTTCCTGCGCCGTGACAGGCGTTCGGCCGACAACGGCGACGATCTGCGTTTCGCCGGCTTGGCCGTGTGCCGCGCGATGGGCGAACGCCGCCGCGCCGACAACGAAGCACGCGGCGCACCCGGCGACTGCGACAACGGTGCGGCTCCGGGCGCCAGGGCTCAAGCAGTCAGCGTAGTGTCGCCCGCGAAGTGGCCGACAACGCCGAAGGTCGAACCAGCGCTGCACCTCAGTCGAGCGGTATGCGCATGAGGGGCCGCTGTGTCCTGGTCGGGGTCGTCCTGATCGCGGCCGCGATCGCGGCTTCCGTCTCGGCTTCTGCGCCGACGCCGCTCTGCGGCAGCCGGTCGACGGTCGCGCCTGCTCGCGTGCGCCACGTCGTCTGGGTGTTCATGGAGAACAAGACCGCGGACGCAGTCGTCCACTCGCATTCGACGCCGTACATCGCGTCGCTCGCGACGCGATGCGGGCTCGCGACGAACTACCACAACATCACGCACCCGTCGCTTCCGAACTACCTCGCTGCGACGTCGGGCGGAACGCACGGCGTGACATCCGACTGTCAGCCTTCCCATTGCGCGCAATCGGGCGGCAGCATCTTCGCCCAAGTGGATGCCGCACACCTGACGTGGCGCAGCTACGTCGAGAGCATGCCGTCGTCGTGTGACCAGCAGAACGCGAGTCCCTATGCGACGAAGCACAACCCCGCCGCGTACTACACCGCGCTTCGTGCGGCATGCGCGAAGGACGACGTGCCGCTCGAGGGGTCGGACAACGGCTTGCTGCACGACCTCTCCGCCGACACGCTGCCCACGTTCTCGCTGATCGTCCCGAACAGCTGCGACGACATGCATTCCTGCCCGCCCAAGGCCGGGGATGCCTGGCTCAGCAGCTGGATCCCTCGGATCACCGCGACCGCTTCGTACCTCTCCGGTCAGACGGTCGTCTTCATCACATGGGACGAGGGCGACGTGCACACCCCGACCGCCACGGCAGGCGAGAGCTGCCCAGCGAACGCGACGGATCCGAGCTGCCATGTCGCGATGCTGGTGCTGAGCGCCGGAACGCCGCGGGGCGCGCGCGACTCGCAGCCGTACGACCACTACTCGCTGCTGAAAACCACGGAGCAACTCCTGCAGCTACGCGGACGCCTCGGCCACGCCGCTGCGTCGCAGACGCGCAGCATGGTGACCGCCTTTCACCTCTGATCTTCCCGGGTTGCCCGTGCAGGAGGAGCGGCGCCTCCTCCTGCACGGGCCTAGTTCTGCTCAGCCGCCGAACGGCGTTGCCGAGGTAATGCCCTTCGAGTCCTTCGAGATGTACCAACCGTGAGCTTCGGTGCGGTGGTGGTTGGTCAGGTCGACCATCTTGACGCTCCGCACGATCATCTTGACGGGATCGGGCGTCGCACCGTTCGCGCAGGTCAAGTCGGGCAGCGTGATCGAGAACGTCGCGCTGGCCGTGCCGCTGTCGTCGGCGGTCGTGGAGACCGTGCCCGTGATGGCACCGACTCTGTCGGTGACGGTTTTCGGGCCGCACACCATTCCGACCACCATGGACGAGCTCCACATGAAGTCGACAGCACTTCCTGCGGGAAGCCCGGTCTCGGTCATCGACCCGTTGACGACGAACCCTGCGCCGGCTGTTGCCGAGGCAGACGAGAACACTCCCGGCCCGGGGTGCGCCTGAACGGCTCCGGCCAGGGCACCCGCCGCGACGAGGATTGCCGCGATCGGGATCGGTTTCCAGCTCATCCAACCCTCCTTGTGATGTCTGACATTCGTGTCATCGCAAGGAGTACTGCGGAGCCGCGGGCGGAACCCCGGAGGCCTGGGTGGTCCAACATCAGACCTTCGTCAACCCGCGTGTCGGCGATGCCTGTGGTGGCGGCCCTCCGCCTTCGCGGCCGGTGCCTGAGTCGTCGTGGTTGCGGGTGCCGGGCCTGCGGGATTCGCCGGCGGGGTCGACCCGCTCGACGCGCACAGCGGGACCCCGGCAATCGATGCAACAAGCACCGTGCCGACATCGACCGGGTTCTGCGCGATCCCGGGGCTCACGCGCACGCTGCCGAACTTGCCGGGACAGACCCGCGAGCTCCGCACACCGGAGTTCACGGACCTTCCGATGCGAACCGGGAACCCTCCACCCTCGAGCGTGCAGGCGACGCAGACGATGGTGTCGGGAACCTGATGGCCCGCAGCCCCCTCGTTCACGAAGAACGCAGAGTTGTTCGCAGACGAGCACAGGTCGGAGAGCCCGTTGAAGGTGATCCGCTGCCCTCCCATCGCCTGGATACCGTCCTGGTGCTTCCCGACGTCATGTGCGAGGCAGCGGATCGAGCCGCCGCCGATGGACAGGTCGTGCGCACCCGGTCCGACCTTGATGCCGTCCCCGTGATACTGGATCACGGTGACGCGGCCGATCGTGCCGGTGCACCCGGCGGCGAGATGAATCGCATCCGTCTGCGCCGTCCTGATGACGACCGTGACCGACGCGAGATTCACAGGGCCCTGGCAGACCCACGGGCGATCGGTCAGCGATACGGAGCCGGTCAGTGCCGCGGCGTGGGCCGACGGCATGAACACGATGCATGCCGCGAGAAGGGCGGCAGCACTGGTGAGTGCCTTGATCATCTTTTTCCCCCGAACGTTGTGAACGAATGAGCACCGTTTCCTCCCGACGCAGGAGCTCCGCACCATGAGCGGAGACTGCTTTCCGGGTTCCTTCTGGTCGTCCCTCCTCGTGGTCGATTGGCATGAGCAACGCGCTCGGATCGGGCGCGCGTCCGCTGGTTCGCGGCGTCGAACGACGATAGATGACCCTGGCGACGGAATCGAGACTCGTTTACCGGGTCCTTACGTCTTCGGATGCCGCACGCGAGCGCGCGACCGGTCTTTCGTCGAGTGCCAGACCTGACTTCCGGCTGTGCGGCCACATTCCTGTGCGTGCACACTCGGGGAATGAGCACGAGACTGGCCTGCATGGTCGCGACGCTGTCGCTCTGCTCTTTCGGCGCGGCCGCGTTCTCGCTCGCGTGGCCGGCCCGCTATTGAGCGGCGGGCAGCGGCCCGCCTGAGCCAACCCGACGGTCCGTCGGCGGCAGCAGGAGCAGATGGCTCTCGACGACGGCCGCGGCCACGTCGCTGAGCTTTCGGCCATTGTGTTGGGAGTGCTCGCGCAGCATCTCGAACGCGTTGTCCGCGTTGATGGCGTGGCGGGCCATCAGGATGCCCTTCGCCTGCTCGATCAAGGCGCGGCGTCCGAAGGCTCCTTGCAGGCTCTGATACTCGGTGAACCGCTGCAGTGTGATGTCGATCGCGCTCTGCAGATCGTCGGGCTTGCCGTCGATGATGTACGCGAACACGCCACGCTTCGCAGCCTCGTGGATGTACGCCGGATCGCCCGCGTTCAGGAGCGCAATTACAGGACACGCCGCTTCTCGCACGATCTCGCTGATCAACTCGAGCGCGTGCTGTGAGCTGGAGCCGAGGCCGACAAGCGCGACGTCGGGACGCTCACGCGCCGTCGCAGGCCCCACTTCCTTCACATAGATCTCGCGGGCGATCACGTCGTGCCCGAGGCCGATCACGACCCGGGCGAGCAACTCCAGGCGATCACGCTTCTCGTTTGCGATCAGAACGCGCAGCTGCGCTCCAGGCGCGATCATCTGTTGTCCCTCCGCCGCGACGACGGGCGCGCTCTCACGATTCCCGTTGCGGCGAGGAATCGAACGACGACAACCTCTTCATCCATGCGGTTCCTCCCCGGTGATCGAAACGTGATCGCCGACGCTCCGCTGGGTCGGCCGCGAACGCTCCAACCCGCGCACATGTGGGAGGACGAACCCTTTGTCGGGCCCCATGGCGTGAGACCCGACGAGCACATGCCAGCGCCGTTTTGTTGTGGCCCTGCAGGCAAAAGGGTACCAGGTTGGTTCGGCCGTGCCCGCGCGACGCACGGCGAATTGCTCGAAGGTCCAGCACAGACCGTCGCTCGGTGCAGCGCCATGGGACTCGGCACCGGCAATCGTGGTGCGATGGCGGGCGGCAGCAGCGCGGTCGTGGTCTCGACGCATCTCGACGATGCCGTCCTGTCGTGCTTCGGCATCGTCGCGGGGGCCTCGGCGGTCGTGACGGTTCTCGCGGGCATCCCTTTTCCGGGCGTGCTCGGTGAGTGGGACGCGCACACCGGAGCGACCGACAGCGCGATCCGGATGCACACGCGGCGACGCGAGGACGAGAGCGCGCTCCTTGCTACGAAGGCGCGCGCGGTCCACCTCGACCTTCTCGAGGCTCAGTACACCGACGCGATGAACATCCCGCCGACGAGCCCCGATGCGATCTGCCGCGCGCTCGCTGTGCACCTTCGCAACGCCGACTCCGTGTACGCGCCCATGGGCCTCGGGCATCCGGAGCACATGATTGTTCGCGACGCTGTCCTTACGTTGCGCCCGGATGCGACCCTCTACGCAGACCTTCCGTTTGCGTTTGCCGTCGATCCCGAGGTCGAGCTCGTGAACGACCTGACGAGCGCGCGTCAGCGAAGCGAGCGCCTACTCTCGCTGAGCAACCACGCACGGAAGCTCGACGCGTGCGATTGCTATCGCAGCCAGCTCGACGGACTTACAGCCTTGCACGGATCGTTCAGGACGACTGCGGGACTTCGCACGGAAGTGCTGTGGAGCCTGCCGCGGCCGCGGTCGACCGAGCTCCGGACGCAGCAGCCTGCGCAGGCGCTTCCCTTTCCCGTGCGCAGTCTTCCCGTCTAACCCCAGGCGGGGTCGGCTGCGGTCGGGCACACCGGCGTGGTCGCGACGGTGTCGAGTCCCACGTGGCCCTGCAGCGCGCCGGAGCCGTAGACCCACACCGCCGCCTCGCTCGCCGTGACGAGCTGGATCGCCGCCTCCCCATCGCACGTCGTCTGCGTGATCGTGCCGGCGTCGAAGACGCTCGCGGCGTTCGTACCGTTCGCGAGGTCATACGTGTTCGCGGGGTCGGCGTCGTAGTAGGTCTGCCCGAGGCCGTTCGTGTGTGCGTAGAGGATCGGGCTCGCGCTCGAGGTCGCGCTGCCGGTGGTTACACGCACGGCGCCCGTCGATTCTCCGACGGGAATCGCGACGGTGATCGACGTCGAGCTGTCGACCGTGGCGGCGCTCGTGACGTTGTCGCTGCCGATCGTCACCGCGGTCACGCCGACGAAGTTCGCCCCGTTGATGTGAAGGGTCGAGCCGCTCGGCGTGTTCGTCGCCGAGATGCCGGCGATGGACGGCAACGGGATGATCGTCAACGCCGGCGTGCCGACGCTGCCGAGGTCCGACGTGCTGACGGTGAGCGAGCCGTTGCTCGCGTCGCTCGGCACGACGACCTGGAGCGAGGTGCTCGTGACGGTGGCCGGAGCGACAGGTCCCGCGTGGCCCGGGAAGGTGACGCCGGTGGCGGCTCCGAGATTCGCACCCGTGATCGTCAGCGTGTCGCCGAGATAGAGGCTCGACGAGGACAGGCCGGTCACGGTGAGCACTCTCAGCGCCGTCGCGCTGACGAGGTTGCCCGCGCTGCGGACGACGGTGATTGGGCCGTCGGGTGCGCCATTCGGGACGGCGGCACGAATCTGGCTGGAGCTGACGACGGTGAAGTGCCCGGCGCCACCGACCGAG
>DASZBP010000277.1:0-4422 GCA_035943915.1 Gaiellaceae bacterium
CGATCGCGCGCAACTCATCGATGATCTCGTCGTGTCCCATCCGGATGTTGGAGATCGAATGCGGCTCGCTGACGGACACCGGGACGGTGAGTGCGTGTACATGTGCATCGAACGCGAGCTGCGCGTAGCGGCGATTCGGCACAAGCACCGAGACACGAAGGCCCGGGATGGTCAGCGCGTGACGAACCACGTCCGCGCAGTCGGACATCTGGGGCAGCGCGCGCGGCGAGACAAACGACCCGACCTGGATGTGCCGCAGGCCGGACGCAGCGAGCGCATCGATCCAGGCGAGCTTCGCGGGTGTCGACATCACCTCGGGGACTGACTGCAATCCGTCGCGAGGGCCAACCTCGACGACCGTGACGTCCGTCGCGCTCATTCCTCGAAGAGAACCACAATGCAACAATGTGAGGACGATCAGAAAAGCTCAAAAAGCCTAGCCGGCCACTCGCCACCGCCAACAACCGCAGAGGAACAGACCATGAGCACAGCCACCAGATCCGTGACGAGCGTCGACCCGACCACCGGCGACCAGCTGGCCGAGTACGCGCTCAGCTCGCCGGGCGAGATCGACGCCGCACTGACCCGTGCCGCGGCCGCTCAGACGCACTGGCGCCGGCTCTCGTTCGACGACCGCGCGGCCGCGATTCGCGCGGTTGCCAAAGAGCTGCGCGCGCGCCGCGACGAGGGCGCGGCCCTGATGACCGCGGAGATGGGCAAGACGGCGCGCGAGGCGCTCGCGGAGATCGACAAGTCGGCGCTCGCGTGCGACCACTACGCCGAGCATGCGGCCGAGTATCTCGCGCCGCAGCAGATCGATACCGACTTCAAGGCGACGTACGTGCAGTTCGAGCCGCTCGGCGTCGTGCTCGCCGTCATGCCGTGGAACTACCCGGTGTGGCAGGTGTTCCGCGCCGGCATCCCGGCGATGATGGCCGGGAACACGATGGTGCTCAAGCACGCGTCGAACGTCACCGGCTCGGCGCTGTTCGTCGGCAGCGTGTTCGCGAACGCCTTTTCCGATCTTGGTCTGCTCGAGGTTCTCGTCGTGCCGGGCGGCGAAGTCGCGTCGCTGATCGCCGACGACCGGATCGCCGCCGTGACGCTCACGGGATCGGAGAGCGCCGGCATCCAGGTCGCCGGTGAGTGCGCGAAGCACCTGAAGAAGTCCGTGCTCGAGCTCGGTGGCAGCGACCCGTTCATCGTGCTCGCGGACGCAGACGTCGAAGCGACCGCGAGGGCAGCCATCGGAGCGCGCTTCCTGAACACCGGCCAGAGCTGCATCGCGTCGAAGCGCTTCATCGTCATCGAGTCGATCGCCGAGGCGTTCGAGGAAGCATTCGCCGCACGCGCGGCCGAGCTGCGCATGGGCGACCCGCGCGGCGACGTCGACCTGGGCCCGATGTCACGCAGCGACCTGCGCGACGAGCTCGCAGACCAGGTCGTCCGCGGCGTGCGTGCGGGCGGGCGCGTGCTGACCGGCGGCGAAGTGCCCGAAGGCCCCGGCGCGTTCTACCCACCGACGGTCGTCGCGGGCGTCACGCGTGAGAACGTGCTGGCCGAGGAGGAGACTTTCGGCCCCGCGGCAGCCGTCATCCGCGTGCGCGACGCCGACGAAGCGGTCGCCGTCGCGAATGCGTCGCGCTACGGGCTCAGCGCGTCCATCTGGACGAAGAACGACGAGCACGCGCGAGCGCTTTCCGGCCGGCTCGAGGCCGGCAGCGTCTTCGTCAACCTTCCGTCCGTGTCGGATCCGCGCGTCCCGATCGGCGGCGTCAAGCGCTCCGGCTGGGGCCGCGAGCTCGGCGCGTGGGGCATCCGCGAGTTCGTGAACGTGCAGTCTGTGACGGTCGGGCCCCGCGCGACCTAGCGCGCTGCGAGGCGCTGCTCGATCGCCTCGCGGATGATCGTCGGGAAGTCGTACTCGACGGCAAGCGCCCAGTCGGACTCGATCAGGCCTCCGTACTCCTCGAGCTCGAAGTCCGTCGCTGCGACGCGATACGTCCGCTCCGGCTCGAGCTCGGTCTCGCCCGCGACATGGAGCGGGCCGCGCGGCCTCCCGCGCAGTGACTGCGTCGTCGTCTGCACGAAGTCCGGGTCGTTCGCGCGCTCGACCATGTGCGTGATCTGCGCGCCGGTGAGGCTCGTGACAGCCGGGTTGGCCGTCGAGTGGCACACCTCCCAGAGCGCGCCACGCTGCAGCGGGCCGGCGGGGAGGGTCTCGTCGAGCACAACCGCGTCCGTGACGAGCGCGATCTCCGCCGACATGCGCTCGCGCAGCATCTCCGCGACCCACGCGCCGTCGAGCGGCGACTCGAGTTGCGCGATGACCTCGGCGAGTGATGTATCGAGGTCTTGCTCGGCGGCGGCGATCGCGGCCGCCACCGCCGCATGCTTCGGCACGTCGTCCGTCACCTCGATCACCGACGCGCGCACCTGGTCGCCGTCGATGTCGATGCGCCCGAGATGGGAGGCGAGGCTTCCCGCCTGCACGATGAGCACCGAGCCCACGCGATCGCCTTCCGGCAGGAGATGGTGCGTGTGCGCGCCGATGATCACGTCGACCTCTCCTTGCACCTGCTCGGCAAGCGCAATGTCCAGCGTGTGCGGCGTCTCGCGCTCGAAGTCGTAGCCGAGGTGCGAGAGGCAGACGACGAGCTCCGCACCCCGCGCGCGCAACTCGCGGGCGTGGCGGCGGACCTCCTGGACCTCGTCGCTCGCCTCGATGCCGTACACGCCTGTGCGCAGGAACGAGTAGAAGGGGTCGGTCACGCCGACGAAGCCGACGCCGTCGATCATCGCCGCCGGCTGCACGCCTTCCACCGGCGCGAGGTTGGCGAGGAGCAACGGATACGACGCGGCGCGCGCCTGGTCGGCGATGACCTGCGGCCCGTAGCGCAGCCACGTCGCGTTGCCGACCGCCGCGACCTCGCAGCCCGCCGCCGACAGCAGCCGGTGCATGGCCACGCCCTTCGTCAGGTTCGAAAGGCGGGTCGTCGTCTCCTCGACGTCACCTGCGTCGACGTACATCACGCGGTGTGGCGTCTCCTCGCGGATGCGCTCGACGAGCGTCGCGAGGCGCGCGATCCCGTCGACCTGCCCGTGGATGTCGTTGGTGTGCAGGATCGTCAGTTGCATCAGATGATCCCGCCGGCCGCGAGCTTGCCGCGACCCCGGCGCGGCTCGACTGCTGCACGCGGGTCGAGCACCGAGTAGAGGAAGTCGACGACGAGGTTGCCGACCACGACGAACAGCGTGATCATCGTGACGATCGCGACGGTGAAGGGCTGGTCGATCGACGCCTCCGCGCCTCCCATCGTGAACAGCGCCAGGCGTCCGAGGCCGTTGAAGTCGAACGACGTCTCGATGTAGATGCAGACGCCGAGCGCGGTGCTCACCTCCATCCCGACCATCGTCAGGACGTTCAGCCCAACAGACGGCAGGACGTGCCGCGTGAGAACGCGCGGCTCCGTTGCGCCCTTCGAGCGCGCAGTGCGCACGTAATCCTCGTGGAGCGCCTCGTCGACCCCGGCGCGAATGATCCGCACGTACAGCGCGAGAAAGAGCAGCGCGAACGTCACCCAGGGCAGGATGAGATGCGACGCCCAGTCGACCGGCCCCCCGCACTGATCGAAGTGGCCCTTGACGAGCGGGCAGTACCCACCGGTGGGTATCCACTGGCGCGGCCCGACCAGCTTCACAAGCACGCCGGCGAGCACGCGCGGATGCGTGCAGATGCCGACGAGCGCACCCAGCGAGATCAGGCGATCGGTCCACGTGCCGACCTTCGCCCCTGCAGTGAGCCCGAGCGGGATCGCGATCAACAGCACGATCAGTCCGCCGCCGAGAATGATCGAGAGCGTCTCGCGCGTCACTGAGAAGAGCTGCGGCCCGATCGGCGCCTCGATCAGGTGGTCGTTGTGCACGAGCTTCGCGCCGCCCCACTGATGGCCGAAGTCGCCCCGCGCGAGATGCTCGACGTAGTCGAAATACCGCGCCGGAAGCGGCCGGTCCACGCCGAGGAGGTGATTGCCGTGCTTGACCTGGTACGCGGTCAGGTGAAACGTGTTCGGGTAGACGAACGCCGCCGTGTCGGACGGCACCGCGACGACAACGACGAACGACAGGGCGATGAGCACGAGCACCGTGAGGAGCGCCGCCGCGATCCTGCGCGCGAAGTACTGGGTGACGCGCCTCACGTGACCGCCCTCGGGTCGGTCGCCCGCCTGATGCCCTCGGACAGCTGGTTGAGCGAGACGACGGTGAGCACGATCGCGGCCGTCGGGAAGATCGTCAGCCACCAGGTCACGGAGTTCCCGGCGGTGCCCGAGCCGTAGAGCGTCCCCCACGCGGTCGAGAGCAGCGAGCCCCACGTCGGAGTCTGCGGCTGCACGCCGAGGCCGATGAAGCTGAGGCTCACCT
>DASZBP010000278.1:0-8408 GCA_035943915.1 Gaiellaceae bacterium
GCGGGCACCTGCGCTGGTTCACGAAGCACCGCGGCCCACGTGCCGCGGAGTGGGCGCGACGCATTCTGCTCGCCGGCGTGCTGCTGCGCCGCAACCGCGAGGCCGCGCGCTTCCTGCGCTCCGGGAAGGCGCATCAGCTTCTTTGATCCTCGACTACATCCGGCTCGCGTTCGCGACGGCGCTCGTGCTGCTTCCCGGGAAGCTGGTCGCGCGCGCGCTGGGCCAGCGGCTGATGTCGGCGACGCTCGCGTGGTCGCTCGCGTGCGTCTTCGTCGCGTGGAGCGCGGTGTTCATCCTGCACCGCTCGATCCACCTCGCGCTCGTCGTGCTGCTCGCCATTGCCGTCGGCGCCGCGTTCAAGAGGCGCCAGGCGGCAAGAGTGTCCGGCACCATCTTGCCCTGGCTCACGGGCGTCGTCCTCGGCCTGCTCCTCTGGCCCGTCGAGGGTGCGGTGACGGGCGACGGGCTGTTCCACGAGGCGCGCGTGCGCAAGCTCGTCGACCTGACCAGCCTCCACCTCCGCACGGTCGACGAGTTCAAGGACGGCGGCCTGCACCCCGGCTACGCATTCCCTTTGTGGCACGGGTTCCTCGCGCTCGTGTCGTGGCTGTCCGGGCTCGACCCGGGCACCGTCGTGCGTCACGAGCCGTCCGTGCTCGTTCCGATCGCCTGCCTCGTCGCGTGGGAGGCGGGCGCCGCCGTGTTCGACTCGAAGTGGGCCGGCGCGTCCGTCCTGGCAGCGCAGCTCGCCCTCTTCTGCTTCGCGCCGGGGCACGGCGGCAGCTACGCGACGCTTGCGCTGCCGGGCACGACCGCGCGGCAGCTGCTCGCGCCCGCGGCGATCGCGCTCTTCTTCGCCGGCGACTGGCTCGGTGTCGCGGCCGCGTTCGGCGCGCTCACGCTGACGCACCCGACCTACGCGCTCTTCCTGCTGATCCCGCTGCTCGTCCACGCGGTCTGGCACCGCGCCTGGAAACCGCTTGCAGGCGCGATTGTCCCGACGCTGCTCGCGCTCGTATGGCTGAAGCCGATCGCCGACGAGACGCTCTCGCGCAACCCGGGCGCCACCGCACTCACCAATTCCTTGCAGCAGTACAAGACCGAGCTCGTCGTCGCGAACGATCACCACTACCGCCTCGCGGCCTCGGTGATGGGACGCAGCGGCGCGATCGCGGTCGCCTCGCTCGTCCTGCTGCCCGTCACCGCGCTTGCGATTCGCCGTCGCTGGGCCGCGTTCGCGCTCGGCGGTGCGCTGCTCGTCCTTGCGCTGATGGAGGTGCCGTGGCTGTTCGTGCACTTCTCGAACGCCGTCTCGCTGTCGCAGTCGCGGCGCGCGGCGGGATTCGCACCGTTGCCTTTCGCGCTCGCGGGTGCTGCAGCCTTGATCGCGCGCCGGTGGATCGCGCTGCCGCTTGCGCTCGGCGCGGGGATCGCATTGCAGCTGCTGTGGCCCGGAGACTTCGCCTATGGGCTGCGTCACGGCGGGCCTGCGGTCGCGACATGGATCGCGCTCCTCGGCGGTGCGGCCGCGCTCGTCGCTGCGCTTATCCTCCGGCCGCGTGCGCCGAAGGAGCATCACGCCATTGGCGCAGCGGCGGTCGCCCTGCTCGCGCTCCCGGTGCTCGTTCACGGCTTCGCGCACTGGAGCCCGCGCACGCCGACCGACCCACAGGCGCTGTCGCGCCGGCTCGTCCACAACCTGCGAACGCACGTGCCGAAGGGCGCGATCGTGCTCGCGCCGCTCGAGACGAGCTACGAGGTGGTAGCCGACGCTCCGCTGTATGTCGTCGGCCTGCCGGTCTCGCACGTTGCGAACACGAAGGCGAACGACCCGTACGGCCGGCGGAACGCCGTCCGGCGCTGGATCGCGACGAAGGACGTCCCCACGCAGTACGGCGCCACCTGGGCGATCCGCAATGGCCGTCTCTATCGTCTCCAGCGGTGAAGGTCCTCATCGTCTCCCTGTACTTCCCGCCCGCCGGCGGCGGTGGCGTCCAGCGCACGTTGAAGTTCGCGACGCACCTGCCCGAGCTCGGCATCGAGACGCACGTGCTGGCGCCGGACGACCCGAAGTGGATTCACCGCGACGACGAGCTGCCGCCGCCAACGCTCGCGTGGGTGCATCGCGCGCGCTATCTGGGGCCGAAGGGGCGCAAGCCCGCCGAGGAGCTACACGGCACCGCGGGGCTCGTGCGCGCGTCGCGCCGGCTGCAGCTCGCCGGCCGCCGTCTGCTCGTGCCCGACGAGAACGTCACGTGGAACCTCACCGCGATCCCGGCCGCGATCCGCATCGTGCGCAACGAGGGCATCGACGTCGTGGTGACGACGTCGCCGCCGGGCTCGGTGCACCTGATCGGCGCCGCAGTCCAGAAGGCAACGGGCGTGAAGTGGGTCGCCGACCTGCGCGACTCGCTCGTCGCGCATCCGCACCGCAGCTCCGACCGGTTGGTCGTGCGCGCGAAGGAGCAGGGCCAGCATGCCGTCGCGAAGGTCATCGTCTCGCGCGCGGACGCGATCGTCGCCGTCTCGGAGGCGATCGCCGACGAGATGCGCACGCGTAAGCCGAAGGGCGAAGTGAGCGTGATCGCGAACGGCTCCGACTTCGACGACTTCGCCGGGCTCGAGCATCGTCGCTCCGAGCGCTTCCGCATCACGCACGCGGGCTCGTTCTTCGGCAAGCGTGATCCGCGGCCGTTCCTGACCGCTGTGAAGCAAAGCGGCCTCGACGACATCGTCGTCCGCTTCCTCGGCGACTTCCGCTCGACGGACCGCGAGTGGGCCGAGCAGCAGGGCCTCGGCGACCGCTTCGAGCTCATCCCCTATGCGCCGCGCAGTCGCTCGCTCGAGTTGCAGCGCGACTCCGACGCGCTGCTCCTGCTGATCCCCGACGCGGGCGGTCGCGGTCGCGGCGTCCTCAGCGGCAAGGTGTTCGAGTACCTCGCTGCGAAGCGCCCGCTGATTGCCGTCGTGCCGCCGGACGGGGCTGCGGCCGACCTGATTCGCGACGCGAACGCGGGGGTGGTCGTCGCTCCTGACGACGTCGACGGCATGGCCGCAGCGCTACGCGAGCTGCATGCGCGTTGGAAGGGCGACACGCTAGACGACATCGAGCTGAGCGACGAGCTGCAGCGCAAGGTGTCGCGCCGCGCGCGCATCGAAGATCTCGCCGCGCTGCTGGAGAAGCTCGCGTGAGGAAGGCGACGAGCGCGCTATTCCTCGCGAGCGTCTTCTGCGTGACGTTCGAGAAGATCCACTGGACGCCGATTGGAAGCGTCGGCATCGCGGATGTGTTCGCGATCCTCTTCCTCGTGTCGTTCGCGCTGACGACGCGGACGTGGCGCGTGCCGCGCACGACGGCCGTCCTGCTCGGCTTCTTCGCCGTCTTCCTCGCCGCGTACCTGATCGGCTACTTCGACATCCAGAACTCCGATGCGACCGGTCAGTTCGCGAAAGGCATGATCAAGTGGATCATCCACTTCGCGTTCCTCGCCGCAGCGGTGGTGTGGCTCGCCCGTCGCGGTCAGGGGTACTACTGGCGGACGCTCGGCTGGTTCAGCGGCGGGATCGTCACCAACGCCGCGTACGGCGTGCTGCAGCTGCTCGATGCACGCCGCGGCGGGAACCTCGACGCCTCCGTGCTCTCGCCGATCACCGGCGGTGCGAGCCAGATCAACGTCTACGGCGCGATCAACGGCGCGAGCGTGTTCCGCCCGAACGCGATGACGGGCGACCCGAACCACCTCGGGATCATGCTGATCGTCCCGCTGTTGATCCTCACGCCGATCTACCTGCGGATGGAGAAGGGCCGCCGCCTGCGGCTGTGGCTGATGGCGGCCATCGGCTTCCTGCTCATCGTCGAGGCGGCGACGCTCTCGCGCAGCGGCCTGCTCGGCCTCGGTGTGGGTGCGCTGATCCTCGCGGTGCCGTACCGCCACTACCTCAAGTCGCCCAAACTGCTCCTGCCGATCGGCGCCGCGGCGCTCGTGCTCGCGGGCATCGTCGCATCGAACCCGAGCTTCTTCACGCAGGTCATCAAGTCGCGCGTGCAGACCGGCGGCGGCTCGGAGAACGTGCATCTCTCGGTCTACGGCTTCATCCCGCAGATCCTGCACACGGAGCCTCTGTTCGGCCTCGGCCTGAACACGTTCTCCGTCTACTACGAGTTCATCACCGGCAAGAGCAACTGGGGGCCGCACTCGTACTACGTGTCGCTGATCGTCGAGACCGGCCTCGTCGGGACCGTGTTGTTCGCGGCCTTCATCCTCTGGGTCTTCCACCGCCTCGCGGTGGCGCGCGCGATCGGTCGCGCGATGACCGCCGCGGGTGATCCGCTCGCCGCGCGCGTGCGCCCGCTCGCGTGGGGCTGCACTGCGGCGCTCGCAGGGACGCTCGCTTCGAACGCGTTCTACCTGACGATGCAGTTCTATTACTTCTTCTTGCTCATCGCGCTCTCGCTCGCGGTCCCCGTCGTCTTCGCCCGCGAATGAAGGTTGCCGTCGTGACGACGTCGTACCCGCGTGACGCGAGTGACGTCGCCGGGCGCTTCGTCGCGCGGCAGGTAGAAGCAGTCCGCGCCGCGGGCGTCGAGACCGTCGTCGTGTCGCCGGCGTCCTTCCCGCACTTCGGCATTGCGTACGGCGGCGGCATCGCGCAGAACCTGCGCGCGCAGCCCTGGCGGGTCGCGCTCGTGCCGCCGTTCCTGGCTGCCTTCGCGCAGGCGGCGCGCCGCGCGGCAGGGGATGCGGACGTGGTGCACGCGCACTGGATCCCCTCGGCGATCGCAGCACGGGCAACCGGAAAGCCGTATGTGCTCCAGGTCTGGGGCACCGACGTCGAGCTCGCGCGCCGGTTGCCCCGGCTCGCGCGGCCACTCGTGCGCGGCGCGCGCGTTGTCATCGCGGCGTCGTCGTTCCTCGCGCATGAGGCGGAGAAGCTCGGCGCGCGCCGCGTCGTCCAGGTGCCGTACATCGTCGACGTTCCCGAGAGCGTCGAGCCGGAGAATCCGCCGCACGTGCTGTACGCGGGACGCCTGAGCGCGGAGAAGGGCGTGCTCGAGTTCGCAGAGGCAACGGAAGGGCTCGATCGCTGGATCGTCGGCGACGGGCCGTTGCGCGCGCAGATCCCCGACGCGCTGGGCTTCGTCCCGCCCTCCGAGATCGGCCGCTGGTACGAGCGCGCGGCGGTTGTCTGCGCGCCGTCACGACGCGAAGGCGTCGGCGGTGCCTGCCGTGAGGCGATGGCGCGCGGGCGCGCGGTGGTGGCCACGGCGGTCGGAGGGCATCTCGATGCGATCACCGACGGCGTGGACGGCGTCCTCGTGCCGCCGCGCGACACTGCTGCCCTCCGCGGCGCCCTCCAGCGACTCATCGACGACCCGGCCGAGCGCGCACGGCTCGGAGCGGCCGCGCGCGCTACCGCCATCCGGCAATTCTCGGCGGGGGCTGCGACCGATGCCCTCCTCGCTGCCTACGCTGCGGTCGTATGAACGACCCGATTGCCTTCATCCACATTCCGAAGACGGCCGGCACGAGCTTCGTCTCCGTCCTGCGGCGTAACGAGCCGGTCGGGCGCGTGCACCTCCCGAACATCTTTTCGCGCGAAGTCGAGCTGCTCGAGCGCCTCGAGTCGGAGCGAGCGGCGCAGGCGCGTCTGCTGTACGGCCACGTCCCGCTCACTCTGCGTCCCGACTTCCCCGCGCGCTCGCGGTTCGTGACGTTCCTGCGCGAGCCGATCGTGCGCGCGTACTCGCACTACCGTCACATGTACAACCGGATGATCGACACCGGCGAGGCGCCGCCGCTGGAGGCGCCGGGGATCCCCGACAACCTGCAGGCACGGATGCTCTGCGCGCTTCCGGATCCGTTTGCGCGCCCGGCGGACGACGATCTGCTGCAGGCGGCGCTGCGGGAGCTGGACGACCTGGCCTTCGTTGGCGTCCTCGAGCGGTTCGCGGAGTCGATGGTCCTGGCGCACGGCCGGCTCGGTCTCCGCTGGATCGCCTATCGCCGCGAGAACATCAGGCCGTCCGCGCCGCTTCCGCCCGAGGCGGAGGAGATCCTGCGCGAGCAGAACCAGCTCGACCTTCAGCTCTACGCGCACGCGTCACGCCGGCTGGAGTCGTCCCTCGCTGCCACAGCACGACGCGCGAGGTCGCTCGAGGCCGCGTCCGAGGCGCTCACGGAGCGCCGTCCGACGGCGCAGCCGGCCGCGCTTCTCCACGTCGCGGGGTACGGCGCAGCGCACGTCGACGCGGCTGCGCGCAAGCGGCTCGCCCGGTGGCGGCAGTGGCGGGCGACGCGGGCCCTGCGCGCGGCCGCAGGTGCCGCCCGCCTGCGCGGCTGACCCCGGCTCCGAACACAATCGTCATGCCTGCGGACTAGGATCACGGACGGAATGAGCGGCAAGGTCGTCATCGAGGGCGTCGAGATCCACGACGGGTCCGACTGCTACGTCATCGCCGAGATCGGGCACAACCATCAGGGCTCGGTCGAGACGGCGAAGGAGATGTTCAAGGCAGCCGCCGAGTGCGGCGCCGACGCGGTGAAGCTGCAGAAGCGCGACAACCGCTCGCTCTTCACGAAGGACGCGTACAGCCGCCCGTACGACAACGAGAACAGCTACGGCGCGACGTACGGCGAGCACCGCGAGTTCCTCGAGTTCGAACGCGACGAGTACACCGAGCTGAAGGCGTATGCAGCCGAGCTCGGCGTGGCGTTCTTCTCCACGGCATTCGACTTCAACAGTGCAGACTTCCTCGCCGACCTCGACATGCCGGCATACAAGATCGCGTCGGGCGACCTGACGAACACGCCGCTGCTCCGCTACGTCGGCGAGATCGGCAAGCCGGTGATCTTCTCGACCGGCGGCGGCACGCTCGACGACGTGCGGCGCGCGTACGAGACACTGCTCGAGGTCAACGACCAGGTCGTCGTGCTCCAGTGCACCGCCGGCTACCCCGCCGAGTGGGACGAGCTCGACCTGCGCGTTATCCCGGCGTACGCCGCCGAGTTCCCGCAGGCCGTCGTCGGCTTCTCGAGCCACGACAACGGCATCGCGATGCCCGTCGCGGCGTACGTGCTCGGCGCGTACGTCGTCGAGAAGCACTTCACGCTCAACCGCACGATGAAGGGCACCGACCACGCGTTCTCGCTCGAGCCGCAGGGCATGCGCAAGATGGTGCGCGACCTGCGCCGCGCGCGGCTCGCACTCGGCTCCGACCAGAAGACGGTGCACCCGAGCGAGGTCGCCCCGATCGTGAAGATGGGCAAGAAGATCGTCGCCGCCCGCGACCTTCCGGCCGGGCACGTGCTGCAGCGTGAGGATCTCGCGCTCAAGTCGCCGGGCGACGGCATTCCGCCGTTCGAGCTCGACGGGCTCGTCGGGCGCAAGCTGCGGCATCCGCTCGTCGAGGAGATGGCCCTCAGCTTCGAGCTGCTCGAGGATGCAGAGCTCGAAGGCGCGCTGTCCCGCACAGAGTCGTAGGCTTGCCGGAGACTCCAGGAGCGCAGGTGCGGGCTTTGCCGGCCCCGGAGCGGAGATCAGTTGATCGCTGATCTCCAGGGCAAGCTCGCACTCGTAACGGGAGCGTCGGGCAATCTCGGCCCGGTCTGGTGCGACGCGCTCGAAGGTGCCGGCATGCGCGTCGTTCGCCTGGACGTCAAGCCCGGCGACGGCGTAGAGGCCGCGGACGTCACCGACAAAGAGGCGTTGCGCGCGATTCGCGACCGGATCGGCGCGCCCGACGTGCTCGTCAACAACGCCGGCATCGACCAGCCGCCCGACCCGTCGGTCGGCGGAGGCATCGAGAACGTCGACGCCGACGAGTTCCTGCGCGTGCTCGACGTCAACACCCGCGGCGTGTTCACCGTGACGCAGGTGTTCGGTGCGGCGATGGCGGAGGCCGGACGCGGCTCGATCGTCAACATCGGGTCGCTCTACGCGAGCATCGCGCCGATCCCCGCGCTGTACGACCACATGCCCGGCTTCATCAAGCCGCCTGCCTATGCGGCCTCGAAAGCAGGCGTCGTTGCGCTGACGAAGTACTTCGCGCGCCTCTGGGGGCCGCGAGGCGTGCGCGTGAACACGCTCTCGCCGGGCGGCGTCCGCGGCGACCAGGACGACGAGTTCCTGCGCAAGTACAACACGCGTGTGCCGCTCGGCCGCATGGCCGAGCCCGCCGACCTGACCGGCCCGCTGCTTTTCCTCGCGTCGGACGCGTCGCGCTATCTGACGGGACACGAGCTGCGCGTCGACGGAGGCTTCACCGCATGAGGTTCGTCCCGAATGTCATACACGGCGAAGAGGTCCCGGCTGCGTGCGGCGAGACGTTCGCAAAGCTCGCGCCTGCGACGGGCGAGTCGATCTCCGCAGTCGCGCGTTCGCGGAAGGAAGACGTCGACGCGGCGATT
>DASZBP010000279.1:0-7731 GCA_035943915.1 Gaiellaceae bacterium
GGGGCTCGGCTACGACAGCGTCGTCGCGGATGTCGGCGCCGGCACGGGGAAGCTCACGCGGCTGTTGCTCTCGACGCATGCGACGGTCATCGCGATCGAGCCGGTCGAGGCCATGCGCGGCGTGCTGCTCGACCGCGTGCCCGGCTGCGTCGTGCTCGACGGTGTCGCGGAGGAGCTGCCGCTCGAGGATGCGTCGATGGATGCGGTCACCGTCGCGCAGGCGTTCCACTGGTTCGACCACGCGAAGGCGATCCCGGAGCTGCATCGCGTGCTGCGGCCGGGTGGCCATCTCGTGCTGATCTGGAACAGCCGCGACATGCGCGACCCACTGCAGCGCGCACTGGAGGATCTGCTCGCGCCGCTGCGGGAGGATGCGCCGTACCAGCTCGGCGGCGTGTGGCGAAAGCCGCTCGACGAGTCCGTGTTGTTCGGGCCGCCGCAGGAGCAGCAGTTCACGATCGAGCAGCAGCTGACGAGGCAGGGCGTCCGCGACCGCATCACGTCGACGTCGTTCGTCGCCGCGATGCCGGAGGGCGAGCGGGAGAAGCTGCTCGCGCACGTCGACGAGCTCACCGCCGGCCGCGACGAGCCGTTTGCGTTCCCGTACGTGACGGAGGTCTACGTCGCGCCGCGCTCGAACGCCTCGACCTGAGCGCGGAACTCGTCGGGCACCGGCGTGGCGCGCCGCTCGTCGAGCGCGATGCAGACCAGCGTTGCCTTCGCGGTCGCCATCAGCGTGTCGTCCTCGATGCGATACGCAGCGTGGTCGTAGACGATGCTCGTCCGGCCGACGCGCTCGATGCGCACGAAGATCTCGAGCAGGTCGTCGAACCTCGCGCCGGCCTCGTACTCGACGGTCAGCGCGCGCATCGCGAAGTCGACGTTCCCGAGCGTGACGCGGCCCAGGTGGCGGTGGTACTCCGTCCGGGCAAGGTCGAAATAGGGCATGTACCGGCCGTAGTAGACGACCCCCTGCGCATCCGTGTCGGAGAACCCGACCCGCGCCATCGCGGAGTAGTGGAACGGCGGCTTGCGGTCGGTGACGTGGCCGAGCTCGATCATGCGCGGATGACGCCGATGACCTCGTCGCGCATGCGCTCCATGAGCTCTTCGGAGCGCGCCTCGAGGTTGAGGCGCAGCAGCGGCTCGGTGTTCGACGGCCGCACGTTGAAATGCCAGTCGTCCGCCTCGACGCTCAGCCCGTCGAGATGGGAGACGCGGCCCGCGGACGAGTAGCGGTCCTCGAGCTCAGCGAGCTTCGCGGGAACGTCGGCGACCGGCGTGTTGATCTCACCGGTGATGAAATAGCGCGACCGCAGCGACGCGAGCGTCTCCGACAGCTTCCCGCGCCTCGAGACGAGCTCGCACATCAGCAGGAACGGCACCGTCCCGGAGTCGGCCTGCGAGAAGTCGCGGAAGTAGTAGTGCGCGGAGACCTCGCCGCCGAACAGCGCGTGCTCGTCGCGCATCCGCTGCTTGATGAACGCGTGGCCGACGCGGTTGACGAGCGGCTCGCCCCCGGCGGCGATGATCGCCTCCGGCACAGCCCACGACGCGCGAACGTCGTAGATCACCTTCGCGCCGGGCTCGCGCCCAAGCATCAGCTCCGCGAAGAGCGCGGTCGTGAAGTCGCCGGGCACGAAGTCACCCGTGTCGTCCACGAAGAAGCAGCGGTCGGCGTCACCGTCGTACGCGACCCCGAAGTCGGCGCCCTCGCTGCGCGTCTTCTCGATGATGAATGCGCGGTTCTCGGGCAGCAGCGGGTTCGGCTCGTGGTTCGGGAACGAGCCGTCCGGCTCGAAGTAGCACCGCACCACGTCGAGCATCGGCAGCCGGTCGAGCACGGGCGGGAGCATCCGCCCTGCCATTCCGTTCGCCGCGTCGATGACGATCCGCAGCGGCTTCAGCGCATCGGCGTCGACGAACGACAGCGCGCGGTCGACGAAGCCGGGCCAGATGTCGACCTCGCGGATCTCGCCGCGCACGGCGCCGTGCCACTGTGCGGCGATCGCGCGATCGCGGACGTCGAGCAGCCCACTCTCGCCGCCGACCGGCAGCGCGCCCTGCCGCACGATCTTCATGCCGGTGTACTGCTTCGGGTTGTGCGACGCGGTGACGGCGAAGCCGCCGTCGAGACCGAGGTCGCCGACGGCGAAATACACCATCTCCGTGCCGACCATGCCGAGGTCCAGGACTTCCGCGCCCGCGTCGGCTGCGCCGTTGCGCGCTGCCTCGGCCATCGTCGGTGCGGAGAGGCGCATGTCGCGGCCGACCGCGATGCGCTTCGCGCCGAACTGCTCGACGTAGGCGCGCCCGATCGCATACGCGCCGGACTCGTCGAGCTCGTCGCCGTAGACGCCGCGCACGTCGTACGCCTTGAAGGCCGCTGGATCAAGCATCAGACCCGCTTTGTATCGCGTCGGTAGGCAATGCGCGCCAGGCGGGCGGCGACGGCCGTCCAGACGGCAATCACGAGCCAGGCCTTCATCGGCCAGGCGCTGCCGCCGACACCGATGTGCGCAGCCTGGACGAGCCAGTACGACGGGAGCAGCTCGGCGATGTCCTTGAGCGTCCCGTTCGTGATCGGGAACCATGTGCCCCCGAGAAATGCGAACAGGGCGGTCGAGCCGCCGAGCGCGGGGCCGACGGCGTCCTGCGTCAGGAGGTGGCCGATCAGGATGCCCATCGCGGCGAACGGGATCAGCCCGATCAGGATGAACAGTGTCATCCGCGCCCAGTTGCCCGCCGGCAGCGACACGCCGAGCGTCGCGCCCGCGATGTAGAGCGTGGCCAGGCTGAGCAGGCACATGAGGTAGCCGACGACGACCTTCGCGCGGAAGTACGCGCGCGTCGACAGCGGTGTGATGCGCAGCTGCCGGTTCCAACCGGTCGCGCGCTCGGCGGAGATCCGCGCTCCGGTCGACAGCATCGCGTTCATCGTTCCGAACGCCGCGAGCCCGACCATGTAATAGAGCCGCAGGGACAGACCGGTTGCGCCCTCGATCCGGCCGTGCCGATTCGGTGCGGCGATCAGGTAGTAGAGGAGGACCGGGAAGCCGAGCGCGAGGAAGAAGAAGCGGCGGCTGCGCAGCACGCGCAGCAGCTCGTAGCGTAGGTACGTCATGCGGGCCCCGTCAGCAGCAGGAACGCGTCGTCGAGGTCGGCGCCGCGGATCTCGATGTCCTTCGCGTCGGGGTACTGCGCGAGTAACGCACGGATCGCGGCGTCCGAGTCGGAGCAGCTGAGGACGATCGAGTCCCCGCGGCGCTCGCTGTGCGTCACGCCGGCGAGGCTCTCGAGCTCTTCCGCCGCGATCGACGGTAGCGTCGCGCGGATCTGCCGCAGGCCGACCCGCGCCTTGATCTCCGTCGGCGCGCCGTCGGCGACGATCTGGCCGCGCGCCATCAGCACGACCCGGTCCGCATACTCGTCCGCCTCGTCGAGGTAGTGCGTCGCGAAGACGATCGTCTTTCCGCGCGCGGCGAACGCGCGCATCGACGTCCAGAACGCGTGGCGCGCCTCGACGTCCATCGCGACGGTGGGCTCGTCCAGCACGAGCAGCTCCGGGTCGGCGACAACGGCGACCGCGAAGCGCGCGCGCTGCGTCTCGCCGCCGGACAGCTTGTTGGTGCGCCGTGACGCGATCGACGTGAGGCCCGCGAGCTCGAGTGCGTCGTCGACCTGCATCGGCTTCGGGTACAACGACGCGACCATCGACACGAGCTCGCGGACCGTCAGGTCACGGATCAACGAGCCGGACTGCAGCATCGCGCCGACGATGCCGGCGTCGACCGCGTCCGGTGGCGTCCTGTCGAACACCGTGACCGTCCCGCCGTCGGGCCGTTGCAGGCCGAGCATCATGTCGATCGTCGTCGACTTGCCGGCGCCGTTCGGGCCGAGCAGCGCAACCGTCTCGCCCGGCTCGATCGACAGGTCGATGCCGTCGACTGCGTGGACGTCGCCGAAGGACTTGCGGAGGTCTGTGGCGACGATGCCCGTCATGCGCCGAGGATTGTCTTGATCGCGTCGGTCGATGCAGCGTCCGGCGACTCGGAGATGACGGTCGCAGGCCTTTCGAACCGCGCGAGCGCGTCGCGCATGTGATCGGCGCGCAGCGTGCCCTCGCCGTACGGTAGGTGCTTCGTCTCGTTGCGGTTCGCGAATTGGATGTCCGAGAAGTGGATGTGGAACGGCGCACCGGGCTCGATGACGTCGTCAGCCGCTGCGAGCGCCTCCGCGAAGGGCTCGACCGAGGTGAACGCGCCGTCGCTCGTCGCGTGCATGTGGGCGAAGTCGATCACGGGGCGCACCCAATCGAGCCGCCGCGCGATCTCGACGACGTCGTCGATCGAGCCGAGCTCGCGCACGCGCCCCATCACCTCGATGCCGAATGGCACGCCGCGGCCCTTCTTCTCCAGGCGCTCGCGCAGCTCGCCGAGTTGCTCGACGACCGAATCGATCGCGTCCTCGCGCGTGCGGCCGAGCAGGAAGCCTGGGTGGAAGACGACCGGTGCAGCACCCGCGGCGACGGCGATGCCCGCCGAGTGGTCGAGCATGCCGACCGCCATATTGAGCTTCTTGCCACGTTCTGCGTGGCCCATGAAGCCGGCGATCGGCGCGTGGACGGAGAGCGCGATCCCGGAGGCGCGGCAGAGCTCGCCGAAGCGCGCGGCAAAGTCGTAGTCCATCCAGAACCTGCCTTCGAAGTCGATCTCGCAGGCGGTCATCCCGCGGGCGAGGAGCAGCTCGACGGCCGCTTCCGGCGATTCCTGGGACGGGACGCGGGCCGGGCCGAAATGCAGCTTCGGAGCCATTCTCCGAGCCTACCGGGGTCCGTCCGACCGCATTCCTACCCTTTTGGAATGGCACAGCACCCGACCCGGATCGACCTCCTCGAGCTGGACATCGACCTCCGTCTTGCCGACCTCTGGCGGGAGGCGGCGGGCATCTCCGAGTGGTCGCTGGATGTCGTCGCCGCCTTCATGCGCGCGGCGTACGGCAAGGGCTACTGCGACGCCCTCACCGAGGACTCGCCCGGCTCGCTCTGCGCCGAGCACGGGTACCGCGTGCCTGCCCGCAAGGCCACCGAACACGCGTAGCTAGACTGGCCGCGTGGCCCGCTCGACGCGCAGCCCGGCCCGCCTGATCATCGCCCTCGCCGTTGCAGGCGTGCTTGCGGTCTTCCTGATCTACACCGCACTTGCAGGTGCGTCGACGCCCGACGTCATCCCGAGCGCACTCGTGCACCAGAAGCCCGGGAGGATCGCGCTGGTCGGCACCGTCGTCGGGCCGATCACCGGCGGGTCGCACACCGCAGCGGGTCTTCGCTTCGGCGTGCGCGACATCGGCAAGAAGGGCCCGGTCGTCAAGGTCGTGTACCACGGCGACTCGCCGCCGCCGCTGTTCGCCGTCGGCCGCAACGTCGTCGTGAACGGCACCTACCTCGGCGGGCGCATCCAGGGGAACGGCATCCTGACGAAGTGCCCCTCGAAGTACACGGCCACCACGAGCAAGAGCTACTAACCGTTGGCTGAGCTGGGCCGCGCCGCGCTCGTCGTCAGCTTCGGGCTGGCGGTCTACGCGCTGCTCGCCGGCGTGTACTCGGCGCACCACGGACGCCGCCGCCTTTCCGACTCCGCGCGGAACGCGCTGCTCGCGTGCTTCGCGTCGACGGTGGTCGCTTCAGCGACCCTGGTACAGGCACTCGTGCGCCACGACTTCTCGTTCGTCTACGTCGCGAGCCACACGAACCGCACGCTGCCGACCGTGTACGCGCTCAGTGCGTTCTGGGGCGGGCAGGAAGGGTCACTGCTCATGTGGCTGCTGATCCTCACCGGCTACGCGACGCTCGCGATCCTGCTGAACCGGAAGCTGCTGCGCGACCTCGTCGCCTGGGTCGTGCCCGTCATCGGCGGCATCGCGACGTTCTTCTCGTTCGTGCTCGTCTTCGTCGCGAGCCCGTTCGATACGCAAACCGCCCCGCTCGACGGTGCGGGGCTGACTCCGAGCCTGCAGAACCCGTACATGGTCGCGCACCCGCCGATGCTGTACCTCGGCTACGTCGGGCTGTCGATCCCGTTCGCGTTCGCGTCCGCGGCGATGCTCTCCGGCCGCACCGACGAGCGCTGGATCGTCGTGACGCGCCGCTGGACGATCGCCGCCTGGACGTTCCTCGGCTTCGGCCAGCTGCTCGGCGCGCACTGGGCATACGTCGAAGTGGGATGGGGCGGCTACTACGCGTGGGACCCGGTCGAGAACGCCGCGCTCATGCCCTGGCTCGCAGCGACCGCGTTCCTGCACTCGGTGATGATCCAGGAGCGCAAGGGGATGCTGAAGGTCTGGAACATGATCCTCGTCGCGCTTGCGTTCGAGCTGTCGGTGTTCGGCACGTTTCTCACGCGCTCGGGCGTCGTGAACTCGATCCACTCGTTCGCCAAGAGCTCGATCGGCGGCTGGTTCCTCGCGTTCGTCGTCATCTCGTCGGTGTTCGCCGTCTCGTTGATCCTCTGGCGGCTGCCGCTGCTGAAGGCGAAGACGAAGCTGGAGTCGGCGCTCTCGCGCGAGGCGGCGTTCCTCTACAACAACCTGCTGCTCGTCGCGCTCTGCCTCGCCGTGTTGTGGGGAGTCCTGTTCCCGATCGTGACGCAGCTCGTGAAGGGCGAGTCGCGGACGATGGGGCGGCCGTATTACGACTTCTTCCTGCGCGCGTTCGGGCTGCCGCTGCTGCTGCTGATGGGCATCGGGCCGCTGATCGCCTGGCGCAAGACGAGCGTCCGCTCGCTGATGCGCACGCTCGCCTGGCCGATCGTCGCCTCTGCCGTCGCCGGAGTCATCCTCGTTTTCATCGGTGCGGGCTCGTCGAGCCCGGGACTGATCGCCTACACCTTCTCCGCTTTCGTCCTCGGCACGATCGGCGTCGAGCTGGTGAAGGGGACACGTGCGACGGGCTCGCTGTTCCTGCTCATCTCGCGCAACCGGCGGCGCTACGGCGGCTACATCGTGCACGCGGCGGTCGTCCTGTTCGCGATCGGCATCGCCGGCTCGAGCGCGTATCAGACGACGCGCGAGATCCACCTGCGGCCGGGCCAGACCGCGGAGGTCGCCGGCTACCGCCTCGCGTACCAGGGCCTGGATCCGATCCGCAACGACCCGAACCGCACCGGCGCGTACGCGGTGCTCGACGTCAGCGGCCGCTGGCACGGCACGCTGCGCACCGGAGACGTCACCTACACCGGGTTCCAGGAGACCGACCGCGACGTCGGCATCAAGACCGATTGGCTGCGCGCGCAGGATCTCTACGTGATCGCGGACTTCCAGAAGGGCACGCCGGTCGTGTTCTTCAAGGTGCTCGTGAAGCCGCTCGTGAACCTGATCTGGATCGCCGGGATCGTCTTCGTGCTCGGCTCGCTCGTCGCGCTGTGGCCGGATGCGCGTGAGCAGCGACGCCTGGCAACGCGCCTCGCTCCCGCGAGCGCGTGACGACCGCCGGCATCGTTCTCGGCGCGCTGCTCGCGGCGGCCGCGATTCTGCTCGTCGCCCTGCCGTTCCTGCGCGAGCCGACGACGGAGGACGACACGCTGGCGAAGCCGGACGAGGAGCACCTGCGGCTCGTCGAGGAGCGGGACCGCGCGCTCGCCGCGCTGAAGGAGCTCGAGTTCGACCATCGCACCGGCAAGGTGGGGGGTGCGGATTACCGCGAGCTCGTCACGCCCCTGCGCCAGGAGGCTGCTG
>DASZBP010000280.1:0-3210 GCA_035943915.1 Gaiellaceae bacterium
AGATCGCGTTGGATACACGCAATCCGGCCTCGCGGAGCACATCGATCGCCTCGATCGCCGCGCCGCCGGACGTCACGACGTCCTCGACGAGGCACACACACTCGCCCTCCTCGAAGACGCCTTCGATCTGGTTTGCGGTGCCGTACTCCTTCGCCTTGTCGCGCACGATCACGAACGGGAGACCGCCCGCAAGCGACGCTGCGGCGGCCAGTGGCACGGCGCCGAGCACCGGCGCCGCGATGCGCGTCGCGTCCGGCTCGTGCTCCTTGACGGCGGCCGCGATCACCTCGCCGAGCGGGCCGAGCAGGTCGGGACGCGTCTCGAAGCGGAACTTGTCGAGGTAGTAGCGCGAGCGCTTGCCGGAGCGCAGCAGGAAGTCGCCCTCGAGGTAGGCGGCCTCGCGCAGTCCCTTGCCCAGGTCTTCGAGGCTCATGCCGGGAAGAGCGTGTGCGCGATTGCGAGCAGCCGCTCGGCCTCGGGCGTGCCCTCGGCGTGCGAGACCATCGAGCCGTCCTCTGCATACAGATCGACGCGCTCGCGCTTGCGGGCCGCGCGGCGCCGCACGAGCACCGACCCCGCAAGGGAGCCGGCCGCGAGCATCACACCGGTCACGACCTTACGCCGCGGCATCGCCGTCCTCTTTCTTGCGCGTCCGCCGGCGAGGAGCCGGCTTCGGCTCGTCGATCGAGCGAAGACAGGTCTTCAAGTCGTAGAACACGAGCCCGACCGTCGGCTCGGACGTCGTCGTGGCCGCGATCACGCGGTCGCCCTCGCGGACGACGAAGACGCTTCCCTGTGCCGTGGCTGCCTCCAGCTGCACGATGCGCTCCCCGGCCGCCTCGAGCAGCCGCCGGGCCGTCTCGGCGATTGCGTCCGCGCGCTCGGTGGCGACGTTGGCGCCCCCGACCGAGCCGGCGCCGTTGATCACCACGACCTCTTTCACCTGCGGAGAGATCTCGGTCAGGTCGGCAATCGCCTGGTCCGCGTCCATGCCGCCGAGCATACTCATCCCCATGCGCAGCATCGCCTCGAAGTTCTTCGCCGATCGCGGCACGCACCTCGCCGCGATGATCGCGTACTTCGCGCTGCTCTCATTCGTGCCGCTGCTCTTCCTCTCGCTCGCCCTGCTCGGCCTCGTGCACCAGGCGGACGCGCACTCGTTCTTCGTGCGCGAGGTGGAGAAGACATTCCCGAGCACGTCCGTGACATCGATCCTCAACGCGGTGCGGGCGATCCAGGAGAACGCCACCGCGCTCGGCATCGTCGGCGGCCTCGTCCTGCTGTGGTCGTCGCTCTCGTTCTTCTCCGTGCTCGAGAGCGCGTTCAACATCGTCTACGGCCGGCCGAACCGCGGCTTCCTGCACGGGAAGGCGCTGGCGACGGTGATGATGGTCGGCTCGCTCATCGCGCTGTTCGTGTCGCTCGTGATCGGCGCCGCCGGGCAGGAGTTCCTCAAGCGCTACGCGGGATTCCAGGGGAACGTGACGTCGGCACGCGTGATCGCGCTCGCGGTGTCACTGCTCGGCCTCTTCGTGTTCCTCTCGTCGGCGTACTACGTGCTGACGAACGCGAACCTCACCGTGCGCGAGGTGCTGCCCGGCGCCGCAACCGCGGCTGTCGTTCTCGAGGTGACGTTCCAGGTGCTGCCGCAGTTCGTGACGCTGTCGAAGCACAACCCCGTGCTGCAGACGCTGTCGGGGCCGGCGGTCCTGCTCGTCTGGCTCTATGTGATGGCGAACGTGATCGTGTTCGGCGCGGAAGTGAACTGGGCCCGCGCTCAGAACAAGCGGTAGCTCGTCCGCGAGACGAACATGCCGTGCCCGCGCCGGTTCGTGCACGTGAGGCCGCTGAGCCTGACGACGCACGCGAACGCCCCGTGCCGCCGGCGCACGCCGTACCGCAGGGTCGGATGCCGCGGCGGCGCGCCACCGAACATCGCGCCGCCCGAGCAGAGAACCTGTCCCTTGCCGGTCGCCGTCAGCGAGAAGCCGTTCCAGTCGACCGTTCTGCAGCCCGCCTGCAGCTGCTTCCCGTACGCCGAATGCGTGACGTGGCAGACGAGAAGCGACGACGACGCCTCGCAGTCGATGTTCCCGGTCGGCGACGCGAACCCGATCACGGCGGCGATGGCGAGCGCGATCACGGCGTGAGCGTACTGCGCAGGGCCTGCGCCGCCAATGCGCGGTGCGAGTGCTTCGCCTTCCACGCGTCGCCGAGCTGCGCAACGGTGCGCGTCTCGCCCTGCGGGATGAACACCGGGTCGAAGCCGAAGCCCTCGGCGCCCGCCGGCGCGTCGGCGATGCGCCCCTCGATCACACCGGTGCCGCGGTGCTCCGTTCCCTCCGGCGAGATCAGCACGAGCTCGCACACGTAGCGGGCGCTGCGGTCCGTCGCGCCGGCGACGGCGGCGAGCGCCTTCTCGACATGGCGCCCCTCCGCCCAGCGTGCGGTGCTCACCCCGGGCGCGTCGCCGAGCGCGGCGATCTCGATGCCGGAGTCGTCGGCGAGCATCCAGCGGCCCGCGGGGCCTACGTCGCGGCCGAAGCGCGCCTTGATGCGCGCGTTGTCGACGTACGTCTCACCGTCCTCGGGAGGGAACCCCACCGCCTCGAGCGGCGCCAGCTCCCAGTCGGCGAACAGCTCGGCGAGCTCGTCGACCTTGCCCTGGTTCCCCGTGCAGACCGTCACCTGGAGAGGCCTGATGCGCATTAGCCGTAGCTCGCGGGGCCGCCCCGGGCGCGGCGCCATGGCGTCTCGTCGTCCTTGCCCAGGCCAACCGGCCTGGGCTGCGACCGCCGCGCCGCCCTGGCTTGGCCCGGGACACCCCCACAACGATGGCTAATGCGCATCAGACCTCTAGCGCCGCCACCGCACTCCGATCACGTAGTCGAGGTCCGAGAGGCGCCCGACAAGCGCCTCGTCAACCTGCGGCAGCTCGAGCGTCACGACGCGCCGGTCGCGCTCGTCGTCGAGCTCGAAGTGGCGCACGTCCTCGAGCTGCGCGATGAAGGGCGCGATCGGCTGCCCTTCCTTCAGCTCCACGACGATGCGGTTGCCCTCGGGCCGGAACCGGTCGATGACCCGATACGCGATCACGCGCAGCGGCCACAGCGCAAAGATCGTGAGCACCGCGGCGACGACGGCCGCCAGGTAGTAGCCGGCGCCGGCCGACATGCCGATCGCGGCGACGACCCACAGCGAGCCGGCGGT
>DASZBP010000281.1:0-10279 GCA_035943915.1 Gaiellaceae bacterium
GCGACGGCGACACCGACATCGCCGACGATGCGGACGACCTCCTCGAGGCCGTGGAGTCCGAGCTCCGCCGCCGCCGGTTTGGCGCCGTCGTCCGCCTCGAGGTGTCCAACTCCGTGTCACGCGGGATGCTCGGACGGCTCACGCAGCGCCTCGGCGTGACGTCGGACAACGTGTACCCCGTGCGCGGCCTGCTCGACCTCGCGGAGGTCGAGCAGATCCACGCGCTCGACCGGCCCGACCTGAAGTACGAGCCGTGGGTGCCGTACACGCAGCGCCGTCTCGCCCCCGGCACCGACATCTTCGATGAGATCGCCGACCGCGATCTCATCGTTCAGCACCCGTACGACTCGTTCGCAACGAGCGTCGAGGCGCTCGTACGCGCCGCTGCGAAGGATCCGCGCGTCGTGACGCTCAAGACCACCGTGTACCGCACGAGCCGCGACTCGGCGATCGCGCCGGCGCTGATCGAGGCGGTCGAGAACGGGAAGCAGAGCGTTTGCGTGGTCGAGTTGAAAGCGCGCTTCGACGAGCGCCGGAACATCCAGTGGGCGCGCTCGCTCGAGCAGGCCGGCGTGCACGTCGTCTACGGGTTCCCGGACATGAAGATCCATGCGAAGACGACCCTGGTCGTGCGGCGCGAAGAAGACGAGCTGCGCCGCTACGTGCACATCGGGACCGGCAACTACCACGCAACCACCGCGCGCATCTACGAGGACATCGGCCTGTTCACCGCCGATCCGGACATCTGCGCGGACGTTGCCGACCTCTTCAACTTCGTTACCGGGTTCGGGCGGCCGACGCGCTTCCGCAAGATCCTCGTCGCGCCGTTCAACCTGAAGAAGAAGCTCACCGACCACATCCACAACGTCGTCGCCGCCGCGGAGCACGGCAAGACCGCGCGCATCCGCATCAAGGCCAACAACCTCACGGACCACGACATCGTCGAGGAGCTCTACCGCGCGTCGCAGGCAGGCGTGCAGATCGACATCGTCGTGCGCGCGATGTGCACGCTCCTGCCCGGTGTCGAAGGCCAAAGCGAGAATATCCGCGTGCGGTCGGTGCTCGGCCGTTTCCTCGAGCACAGCCGGATCTACTGCTTCGAGGCCGGCGACGAGCGCACGTACCTGCTCGGCAGCGCCGACCTGATGCCGAGAAACCTCGAGCATCGAATCGAGGTCGTCGTGCCGATCGAGGACTCGTTGATCCGCGGCGAGATCGAGAGCATCTTCAAGGGGCTGCTGGCGGACAACACCCAGGCGTGGGAGCTCGGCCCCGACGGCTCGTGGACCCGTGTGTCGCCGAAGAACAGCGAACGCCGCCGCGCCGCGCAGGTCGTCTTCATGCGCCGGCGCGACCGCGCGCGCAGGCTCGCACTCCGGCGGTAGAGACTGCCGTCATGTGGCGCCGTCACCATGATCGAGTGCCGGTCGGGGTCATCGACGTCGGGTCGAACACGGTTCGCCTGCTCGTCCTGGGTGGCGGCCGCCAGTTGCTGACGGTCCGCGAGGCTCTCGGCCTTGGCGCCGTCGTCGAGCAGTACGGCGTGATCCCGTTCGAGAAGCTCGCCGAGACGACCGACGTCGTCGAGCAGTTCGCCGCCCTCGCACGTCAGTCGGGGGCCGAGTCGCTCGAGGTCCTGATCACCAGCCCGGGACGGCAGGCGACGAACGGCGCAGACCTGCTCGACGCGGTCGCGGTCGCCGCGCGTGCCCCCGCACGCATCCTCAGCGCGTCCGAGGAAGGGCGGCTCGCCTTTGTCGGCGCCCTCGCCGGCACGAGCGGGCTGACGCGCCGCCGGGTCGTGGTCATCGACGTCGGTGGAGGATCCGCGCAGGTCGCGATCGGCACGCGCGCGAGCGGCCCGACGTGGATCCGCTCGCTCGACATCGGGTCGCTGCGGCTCTCGCGGCGCTGCCTGCCGGACGACCCGCCCGGCGCCGAGTCGCTCGCGATCGCGCGCGCCGAGGTGGAGCGCCTGCTCGAGAGCTTCGACCCGCCGGAGCCTCAGGCGGCCCTGGCTGTCGGCGGCACGGCGCGCACGCTGCGCCGCCTCGTCGGCGGAAGGCTCGGCAAGGAGGAGCTGGAAGGCGCGCTCGAGCTGCTCGCGACGACATCACAGCGCCAGCTGATCGAGCGGCACGACCTGCCGCCGCACCGCGCCCGCACCATCGCGGCCGGTGCCGTCATCTTCTCTGCGCTCCAGGCGCGACTCGACACACCGCTCAAGGTTGCGCGAACGGGCCTGCGCGAAGGGGCGCTCGCCGAGCTCGCAGAGCGCCGCGCTGCCGCTTAGCGCGCGTCGTGCCGCCGCGTCACGAGGACGCGCATGCGGGCGCGGGTGCGCCGGACGCGAACCTTGCGGCGGATGCGGTCGACGGCCCCGAGGCGCAGGTCGACGTGGCGATGGGTGTTGCTCACGCGGCGATCAAAGCACGAAGCCGTGTGAACAGGTGGTTACTGTTCTCGGCTCCCTTGTCGTCCCGCTCCACGTTGCAGAACCGCTCAACGATGGAGACGATCTCGCGCTCCGAGCGCCCGGCCAGGCCACGCGACGGGAGCGATGCGGTTGTCGTTCCGTGACAGTCGGGCTACAGCGAACGGCGTCTAGAGCGTGAGGCCCGCGGCGTCATCCCAGAGCTTGAAGCCGCCGGCGAACGCGTTGTCGTTATCGCCGCGCCGGTAGCCGTTCGGAAGCTCGCCGATCTCGGCAACGCCGCCACCTCCGAGCACGACGTAGTCGGGCTCCATCGCGGCGGAGAGCGTCTCCATCACCTCGAAGACGGTCTTCGCCCATTTCTTCTTGCCGTTCTTGTGCAACGCACGCTCTCCGACGTAGTCCTCGAACGTCTTCTTCCGGAACGGCAGGTGCGCGAGCTCGAGCGGCTCGACGACGCCTTCGGCGATGAATGCCGACCCGAGGCCGGTTCCGAGACCGAGGAAGAGCATGCGCCCGCCCTCGTACGACCCGATCGCCTGCAGCACAGCGTCGTTCACGACCTTCGTCGGCTTCCCGAATGCGCCCTCGTAGTCGAACCCGACCCAGCCGGCTCCCAGGTTGATCGGCTCGGCGATCGGCTTGCCGCCGCGCACCGGCGTCGGGACGCCGACACTGACGCAATCGAACTCCCAGCCTTCGGCGAGCTTCAGTACGCCGTCGACCATTTGCTGCGCGGTCAGTTTCGTGCCGGATGCGAACCGCCGCTTCTCCGTCTGGTTTGACGCGAGGATCTTGACGTGCGAGCCGCCGACGTCGACCGCGAGCACCGGCCCGTCAGTCATTTCGGAGACTCTCGAGCACCTCGAGGCGCTCCGAGACGACCAGCACCGCGCCCTTCTTGAACGCCGGCCGTCCGGGCATGACCGCCTCCAGCCCGCCGTGCCCGCAGACGGCGGCGTCCTGGCCGGCGAGCGAGCGCACGAGCTCGTGCCCTGCCGTCGACTGCAGCTCCTCGCCCAGCTCCTCACGCAGGTCGGGCTGCAGGCCGCGCGCAGCGGCGAGCGGTGCCACGGTCTCGATGCAGCGGAGGTAGGGGCTCGAGAGGATCGATTCGAGCGGGAAGCGTGCGAGGAGGTCGACGAGCGCCGCGGCCTGCTCGCGCCCGCGTTCGTCGAGCGGCCGCAGGTTGTCGTTCGGATCGTCCTCGTCGCGTTCGCCCGCCCAGGCGTGCCGCACGAGCAGCAACGGCATCAGAACGCTTTCTCGCCGCGCGCGAGCGCGGCGTCGAGTGCCGGCTTCAGCGCCTCGCGTGCATCACGTCGCCGAGCACGCTCCGACGCGATCAGGCGGCCGGCGGCTACCGCGGTCCGCGCACGCGCGATCTCGCGCAGCTGGCCCTCCGCGACGACTGCGTCCTGGTGCACGCCGACCACGTCCTGCAGCTCCTTCAGCGCCGCGACGTAGCGCGCGACCTTCCGGTCGTCGACGAGCTCCGCGGCGTATCGCGCCTTCTTCGCCGTCTTGCGTAGCACGTGCACCGACTCGTCGTCGGGATCCTTCCCGAGCGCGCGCGCGTCGCGCCGCAGCCGCTTGAACGCCTTCGCCGCGAGCGCGACGACGTCGCCTCCCGCTTCGACCCCTTCGATGTCACGCTCGAAGCGTGCGAGCAACTCGACGTAGCGCTGCGAATCGAGCGCTTCGAGGAGCACGTCGCGATGACGGGCGCGCTGCTCCTCGAGAGTTGCAACCAGCTCGTCCCCCGCGGACGCATCTGCATCGAGCGCCGCAACCTCGACGCGCAGGCGGTCGATCAGGACGTCGAGATCGCGCACTGGACCGAGCACGCCTGCGAGCCATGCGAGGTCGCCCGAAAGCGGCGTGAGCAGGTCGCCGAGCAGCGGGCGAGTTGCGCGCACGATTGCGCGCGTGCGCCGCGTCGCGACGCGGAACCGGTGCAGGTCCTCCGCGTCGTCGCCGAGACGCACTCCTGGGTCGTGACGCTCGAGCTGCTGCAGCTGCGCGCGCAACCCGTACGGATCGGCCGGCCCGTCTTCGAGTGGCAGCACACGCATGAGCTTCGAGCGGCCGTCGCTGCGGCGTGCTCCTGCGCGACGCAGGATCTTCCCGAGACGGTCGAGGTCGTGGTCCCCGCCGTCGACGAGCTCGACCTCGAGCTCGCGGAACGCGCCCGCCTGGCGTTGCCCCTCGAGGACGTCCACTGCGTCGAGCGTGACGTCCGCGACCGGCCGCCCGTGGTCGGCAACGCGGTATCCCGCGCGGCGCGTGCGCAGGGTCGCGACCGGGCCGAGGGCACCGTGGCGGAGATGCGCGGTGAGCAACCGACGGAGGTCGTCGGGCGGCCCCGCGGGCCCGCCGGCAGCTTCGAGCTCCTCGCGGCCGTCATCACGCGGCAGCTTCAGCTGCCAGTGCGAAAGGCCGCGCTCGACGCGGCGGCGGAGCGTGATCCCGCTCCGCAGCAGCGAGCGGATCGGGGTGTCGTAGTAGGTCGATGTGAAGAGCCGCGACTCCAACGGCTCGCCCAGGTCGGGCGGGAGTTCGAAAGCCGCATCTGCGTCCAGCTTGAGCTCGCGCTCGAGGGCCATCTCCATCCTTCCGATCCTAGTAATCAGCCCGCCGGCTCGGGGGCCGGCAACCGCCTTCCCCCGAGCCGTCGCGTGTGCCCCCAGGCACCCCCGCCGGGCCCACAAACGCAGGGCGCAGCCGGAGATCAAGCACGCCGAAGGTATGCCCACGCCCTCGTGCACGGGGTTACAAAGCGGCGACAGTCCGGCAACGGCCTGGCCGCCCGCTCTTCCGTTTTTCCCTGCTCACACGCACCATTCCGGCGATGGGATCCTTCGCCGTCGTCGCGCATCGCGTCACGCCCACCAACACGCGGCTCGGGACGGTGCTGTCCCCGGCGCAGGCGCTGACGCGCCTCGGCCCGGGCGACGTCGCGCTGGGGCGCCTCGACGTGCTGCAAACGCTCGACGGCGTCGAGCCCGGCTTGTGGGCGCTCGACCGGCTGGCAGCTACCGGCGTCAGGGTCCTGAACACCCGGCCGACCCTCGTCGCCGCGCACGACAAGCTCGCGACGGCGCAGGCCCTGCACGCCGCGGGCGTCGCGCATCCGCGAACCGTGCACGTCGCGCCATGGCTGCCGTTGCCGGAGCTCGAGCCGCCGCTCGTGCTGAAGCCGCGCTTCGGATCATGGGGACGCGATGTGCTGCGCTGCGACACGTTCGAGGAAATCGGGCGCAACCTTGCGGAGATCTGGGAGCGCCCCTGGTTCGAAGCGACCGGCGCGATCGCGCAGAAGCTCGTCGCGCCGCGCGGCTACGACCTGAGGCTCGTCGTCGCGGGCGGCTGCGTCGTCGGCGCGGTGAAGCGTGTCGCGCTGCCGGGCGAATGGCGGACGAACGTCGCGCTCGGCGCACGGCGTGAGCCCGTGCTTCCGCCCGGCGAAGCATGCGACGTCGCACTTGCCGGCGCACGCGCGATCGGCGCCGACCTCGTCGGTGTCGACCTTCTGCCCGCGGACGCGGGGACCTGGGTCGTGCTCGAGCTCAACGGCGCCGTCGACTTCACGAGCGTCTACTCGCTCGACGACGACGTCTTCGCCGCCGCGAACGCGGCACTCGCGCCGGTCGAGCCGGCCGCCCTGTCGGCTAATACTCGTAGAAGCCGCGGCCGCTCTTGCGGCCGAGACGCCCGGCCTGCACGTACTGGCGCAGCAGCGGGCACGGCGCGTACTTCGGGTTGCCGAGCCCCTCGTGCAGCACCTCCATGATCGCCACGCACGTGTCGAGGCCGATCAGGTCGGCGAGAGCGAGCGGGCCCATCGGGTGCGCGAACCCGAGCTTCGCGATCGTGTCGATCGCCTCGGGCTCCGCGACGCCCTCCATCAGCGCGTACGCGGCTTCGTTGATGAACGGCATCAGGATCCGGTTCGAGACGAACCCGGGGAAGTCGTTCGCCTCCGCCGGCTCCTTGCCGAGGTCGCGCGCCAGCTGCACGATCGCCGCAGCCGTCTCGTCCGACGTCTGCACGGCGCGAATCACCTCTACGAGCTTCAGCACCGGGACCGGGTTGAAGAAATGCATGCCGATGACGCGCTCCGGCCGCTTCGTCACGGCGGCAAGCGACGTGATCGGGATCGAGCTGGTGTTCGAGGCGAGGATCGCGCCGTCGGGCAGCACCTCGTCGGCGCGGCGGAAGACTTCTTCCTTCGCGGCGGCATTCTCGGTGATCGCCTCGATCATCAAGTCGGCGGCGACGACGTCGTCGGTGGCCGTGATGCGTGCGGTGATCTCCGACGGGTCTTCGACCTTCATCCGGCCCAGGCTCTTCTCGATCGCGGCGAGGCCCTTCTCCACCGCTCCCGGATAGGGATCGTGCAGCGAGACGCGGCGCCCGGATGCGGCGACGACCTGTGCGATGCCGCCGCCCATCTGCCCGGCGCCGACGACGAGTACGTGCTGAATCCTCGTGTTCATGGGGTGTCGATGACGGTGTCCGGCCGGAGGGAACAGTGCTCTGCACGGGCCCGGAAGGCCGGGCGCCGGCAGCGACGCCAGCCTTTCGCGGAGCCCGGCTCCGCCGGGCGGGAGCGAAAGGCGGCCAGGGACGCGAGGACGAAGGCCATCGGCGGCGGAGCGTACCGTTGTCGGATGGACGTGCGGAACGCAAGCCTCGCGGACGCGCGGCGGATCGAGGAGATTCGCGTCCGAACCTGGCGCGCTGCCTATCGCGAGGTGTTCGCCCCCGACCGTCTCGATGCGATGGTGATCGACGAGACGCGCTGGGCGCACCGCATCAACGAGCCGCCGCCCGGGTGGACGATCATCGTCGCGGACGTCGGGGAGCGAGTCGTCGGCTTCGCGTCGACCGGGCCGAGCCGCGACCAGCAGGGCGTCGGCGAGCTCTACGCGATCTACGTCGAGCCCAATGCGTGGTCGACAGGCGCGGGGCGCGCGCTCATCGTGCGCTCCGAGGCCGAGCTCGCGGCGACCTGGAGCGAAGCGACGCTCTGGGTGCTCGAAGAGAACGTCCGCGCGCGGCGCTTTTACGAGCGCGCCGGCTGGGAGCACGACGGCGTGCGGAAGCTCGAGACGTTCCTCGAGACCGAGGTTGCCGAGGTTCGGTACCGCAAACGGTTTCCGGACCGTCACTGAGTCTCAACCCACCGCGTTCGCGCCCCTCGAAAGGATCGAGATGAAGGTGCCAACGATCAACGGAGGGGGAACACATGGTGCGCACTCGCGCGCTTCTCGTTCTCGCGGGCTTCGCGGCGCTCGCGCTCGCAAGCGTCGTCGCCGCGAACGCGGGATCGAAGTCGGCGACGAAGACGCCGATCAAGCACGTCGTCGTGATCTTTCAGGAGAACGTGTCGTTCGACCATTACTTCGCGACCTATCCCAAGGCTGCGAACACGGACGGCGAGACGTTCACGCCACTCGCCGACACGCCGAAGGTGAACGGGCTGAGCGGCTCACTGCTCACGGCGAACCCGAACGCTGCGAACCCGCAGCGGCTCGCCAGCACCGTCGCCGGCCAGCTCACGTGCGACCAGGATCACAACTACAACGACGAGCAGCGCTCGTTCGACGGCGGGAAGACGGACAAGTTCGTCGAGACGGTCGGGAACGCGAACGGCGTCTCGCCCACAGGGGCCCCGTGCGACGCGAAGACCGTCATGGACTACTACGACGGCAACACAGTCACCGCACTCTGGAACTACGCGCAGCACTTCGCGATGAGCGACAACTCGTACGGCACGACGTTCGGCCCGTCCTCACCCGGCGCGATCAGCCTCGTAGCCGGCGACACGGGCAACGTCGACACTGCGCACGAGGCGAACAACCCGAGCATCGCGTCTTCCACCTCGCCGAACGCCGACCTGACGGCCGACGGGCTCGGCGGCTACTCGCTGACGAGTGATGCACAGCCGTACTGGGACGACTGCTCGACGCGCGACGCCGTCGCACTGCACGGCAAGAACATCGGCGACGAGCTGAACGCGGCCGGGCTCTCGTGGGGTTGGTTCGAAGGCGGCTTCACGCCGAGCATCTCCTACACCGCCGCGTTGAACGCGATCGGCGTCACGCAGGGCACCTCGACGTTCGTGCCCGACCAGTTCAAGACCGCGGGCTTCCAGACGCAGGTCGCGCATTCGTCGAACCAGGGGATCTGCGACTCGGTGCACCCCGTCGGGATCGCGCTCGGCGGAACAGGCCAGTACGGCTACAAGGACGACTACATCCCGCACCACGAGCCGTTCCAGTACTACGCGTCGACCGCGAACCCGCACCACCTCGCGCCTGCGTCGCTCAACGCGATCGGAACGGACACGCAGACATATGCGAACGGCGTCCCGCAGTTCGACACGGCGAATCACAACTACGACACGAGCGACTTCGACCAGCTCCTGTCGGCGATCACCGCGGGGCAGCTGCCCGCGTCGGCACTGCCGGCGGTCAGCTTCCTCAAGGCGCCGGGCTACCAGGACGGTCATGCGGCGTACTCGGATCCCGCGGACGAGCAGGCGTTCGTCACGCGCGAGATCGATGCGCTGATGAAGTCGCCCGATTGGTCGTCGACCGTCGTGCTGATCAACTACGACGACTCCGACGGTTGGTACGACCACGCCTATCCCGGCGTGCAGAACCCGTCGACGACCGTTGCCGATTCCGGCTGCACGGCGAGCATCGAGCCGCTCGCCGGCGAGCAGGGGCGCTGCGGCTTCGGACCGCGCCTGCCGATGATCGCGATCTCACCGTTTGCGAAGAGGAACTTCGTCGACCACTCGCTCAGCGACCAGGCGTCGATCATCAACTTCGTCGAGTACAACTGGCGGCTGCCGGCGATTGCAGGCTCCGCCGACCACATCCTCCGGAAGAAGCCGAAGGAGTTCGACCTCGAGAACCTCTTCGACTTCAAGGGCAAGGGTGAGGCGAAGAAGCTGATCCTCAACCCGAAGACCGGGAAGTAGTCAGGCGAGAACGCGCTCGACGAGCTTGCGGTCGCGCTCATACGTGAGCCGGCCGCGAGCCTCGTCGAGCGTCGCCCACTCCACCGCGTCGACCTCGTTCGACGGCGCCGCGTCCTGCGTCGTCGCCATCAGCCACCAGCGGACGACCTTGCCGGTATACGACGTCTCGCCGAGGTACTCGCCGAGCTCGCCGCGCACGCCCGTCTCCTCCTCGACCTCGCGCACCGCCGCGTCCTCCCACGACTCGCCCGGCTCGAGCTTGCCCTTCGGCAGCGACCAGTCGTCGTAGCGCTCGCGGTGGATCAGCAGCACGCGGCCGTCGCGCACGACGACGCAACCGGCTGCCTTGATCACACTTCGATGAGCAGCGCGTCGCCCTGGCCGCCGCCGGAGCAGATCGCTGCGAGGCCGAGCCCGCCGCCGTTGCGGCGCAGCTCGTGCACCATCGTCCCGACGATGCGGCCGCCGCTCGCGCCGATCGGATGCCCGAGCGCGACGGCCCCGCCGTTCACGTTGACGATCTCCTCGTCGGCGCCGAGCATCTGCGTCGAGTTCCACGCGACCGACGAGAACGCCTCGTTGATCTCGACGCGCTTGACGTCGCCGATCTTCTTGCCGGCGCGATCGAGCGCCATCGCACCCGCGTTCGCCGGTGTGCGGGCGAGATACGCGAAATCGTCTGCGACGTAGCCCTGCGACAGGATCGTCGCGAGCGGCTCGAGCCCGCGCTGTTTCGCCCACTCCTCCGAGCAGACGATCACGCAGCTCGCGCCGTCGTTCACGCCGGGCGCATTGCCCGCGGTGGTCGTCCCTTCGGGGTCGAACACGGGCTTCAGCGACGCGAGCTTCTC
>DASZBP010000282.1:0-10493 GCA_035943915.1 Gaiellaceae bacterium
TCTGTCGCGTTTGGTGATCGCGGCAGGTTGGTGCTTTGGAGAGTGAGCGCGCCGCAGGACCCCAACGGCTACAGCTATGGAGACTGTGGGAAGCACGCTCTCGGTGCAATCGGGAAGGTGCTCGGTAAGCGCGTCGTCTACAACGGCGGCGCAGTGGGCCAATCCGCGACGGTGTGCATCGACAGAAACACAGCGGTCAGCGTCTGGAACCAATACAGCGTGAACGCAGCCACGCTCAAGCGGATCGCCGCGTCGGCAGTCACAGTCGGCTAGCGAGCCACCACCGGATTTTGCCCGAGCGGCGGACGGCTGCGCCAGTGTTCCGGAATGACGCCTGAGAAAAGGGCGATGGCGCGTCGCCGGACGACACGCGGTCGGAAGTCACAGGCAGTGGCGCGAGCAGCGTTGGTGACTACATACTGCATCGACTACCGAGTCGACTGCGGCGTAGATTGCGATTGTGCGTATTCGGCTGGCGTTTCTCCTCTGGGCTTTCGGGTCGGCGATCGCACTAACGGTCGCGGTGTTCGGGCCGTGGTTGACCTTCATCAACGGCAAGTCGCAATCGTGGACGGACAACGGACACGGGTGGCTCGTCCTAACCCTTTCTGCGTTTGCCGCGATCGCGCTCCTGGCCCACTCCATTGAGCCACGCTGGTGGAAGGGCGCGCTGCCGATGATCTGCGGCACCACCGCGTTCGCCGTCACGCTTTACGACCGGCACGTCGTCTTGGGAGATCGCCAAAGCGGCGACACGCTTAAGAGCTTGGCCCTCGCCTTCTACCGCGCTTTCGTAGCCGTGGGCTGGGGAGTAACCGTCGCGTTGTACGCCTCAGGGAGTCTGGCGATTGCCGGGCTCGCGATTCTGCTCACTGACCGATTTGCCCACTGCAAGTCTCAATCGGGTCCCCAATTGCTGTTGGTCGAATGCAGCCACGCAGAGCGTCATGTGGAGTTGGTTGCATCGCCCCGGGCGGACCGCTTCATGGTGAGTCTGCTGATCGTGACAGCGGGATGGTTAGTCGTCAGCGGCTTCGGCTATCCCTTCTGGCCGTCGTCGTGGACCGAGGTCGGACTCTTGGACATCCTCGCCATAACTTCCTGGTCTCTCATGATGTCGGGAATATCACCGCGACTGATCGGCACCCCTCGGAGACGGCTGGTCGTGCTGATGACTCCGCTGGTGTTCCTGGCGCTGGGTACGTCGTACCTAGTTGTGCATCTCGCGGGTTGGATTGCCGGTCTTGCTTATCTCGTCGTGGTGCTCGGTTGGTGCACATGGGGACTGCGCCGCATGGCTAACCGCCCGGCGCACTGAGCAGCGATCTCCGAGCGCGAGCTCGCGCCGCCGGCGCTCCTCCCGCGCCGGGCGGAGGATGCTGAATCGAGAAACGCGGCCTGCGCGAGAGCGCTTACGCCTGATTGAAGAAGCCGCCGCGTTCGATCAGCGCTGCACGCTGTTCGGCGGAGACTTCGACGTTACGCGGCGTCAGCAGAAATACCTTGTCAGCGACGCGTTGCATGCCGCCGTTCAATGCATACGTGAGGCCTGACGCGAAGTCGATCAGCCGCTTCGACAGCTCCGTGTCGGTGCCTTGCAGGTTCAGGATCACCGGGATCGACTGCTTGAACTTATCCGCGATCTGCTGCGCATCGTTGAAGCTGCGCGGCAGGACGAGGTGCACGCGCACGCTGTTGGGGTTCGGCACGACCTCCATCTGCGCGCGCACCGCGGCGCGCGACGGGCGCACGGCGGCGACATGACGTGTCGGCGCATCCGCCTCCGACTCCGTCCAGTCGTCGAAGTCCTGACCGCGGCGGCGCGGCGTCAGCCGGCGGACGTTCGGGCGCTCGCGATAGCTCTGCTCGAGGCTCTCCTCGGCCGCGTAGCCGCCATCGTCCTCGTCCCAGTCGTCGTCCTCCTCGGCGATGCCGAAGTAGACGAGCGTGCGGTTCCAGAGGTCGCCAATCGCCATCGCGCGGAAATCTTAGTCTGCAAACAGCACGGATCCCACCCGGACATACGTCGCGCCCTCCTCGGCGGCGACCCGGTAGTCCTGGGTGGTGCCCATCGAGAGCTCGCGCAGGCCGTGCTCCGAGGCGAGAATCCGCAGCCGCGCGAACCACTCCCGCGACTCCTCGGGCGTTGCTGCCGCAGGCGGCATCGTCGACAGCCCGCGTATGTCGCCACCGAGGTATGCGCCGATCTCCGACGGCGAGACGCCCGCTTTCGACGCCTCACCGGCCAGGTTCACCTGGACGAGCGCCGGCACCTCGAGCCGCTTCGCCGCCGTCTCCGAGTCGAGCGAGTGGACGAGCGTGCAGATCCGGTTGACGACCTTCACCTTGTTCGACTGGAGGTGGCCGATGAAGTGCCACTCGAACGCGTCGCCGTACGCGGCGTGCTTCTGCTCGAGATCCTGCGCGCGGTTCTCCCCCACGACGCGCACGCCCGCCTCGACGAGCGCCGCCAGGTCGCGCAGCGCGACGTACTTCGTCGCCGCGACGACAATGACGCCCTCGCCCACCTCCGCCTGCACAGCGGCGAGCCGCTTGCGGATGACGTCAGGCGACTGCACCGATGAGCCCTTGCACGCCGCGCGCGCGTCCGCTTCGGCGATGGGAGAAGTACAGGTCGGGATGGTCGCGCGTGCAGACGTCGACACGATCGACGCGCTCGACGCCGGCACGGCGCAACGCACGCTCCGCTGCTTCCCAGAGGTTCAGCTTGCGGTCGTGCGTGAGGTCGTCGGCGAACAGCCCGGACACTTCCTCGCCGACCTCGTAGCAGCACGGGCCGATCGCAGGCCCGACGATCGCAGCCTTCGCGCCGTCGCCGAGCACGCGCACGCCCGCTTCGAGGACGCCGTCGGACAACCCGCGCCAGCCCGCGTGCAGCACCGCGAGCGCGGGTTCGCCGTCCGTGCGTGCAACCGCGATCGGCAGGCAGTCCGCCGACATCGCAAGCATCGGCAGCCCCGGCTCGTCGGTCCACAACCCGTCGCCGGGCTCACCGCGTTTGCCGGCGCGGTGCACCGTCGGCGAATGCACCTGACGGTTGAACGAGAGCCTCGCTGCGTCTAGTCCGAGCGCATCGCATGCGATCTCACGGTTCCGCGCGACGCGCTCGCGGTCGTCGCCCGTGCCGATCGTCAGGTTCAGCGATTCGTAGACGCCTTCGCTCACACCGCCCACGCGCGTCGTGAAGGCGACGATGTAGCCGGGGACGTCCCAGAGGGTCACTTCAGCTCCTTCGCGCGCTCCAGCAACAGCTCCTTGTCGTTGCGTGCCGGATCCTCGACGACTTCCTTCAGCAGCTCGCGCAGCGTGCGGCCGATGTGCGGCCCTGGCGTGTAGCCCAGCGCGATCAGATCTCGTCCGTCGACGGCGAGGTCGCCGAGCCGATGCGGGCTCTTCAGCTCCCGGCGGACAACGCCGCGAAATCGCTCGAGCTTGTCCAGCTCTCCATGTGGCGCATCTGCCACCTCCTCGCGCTTGCCGCGCAGGTCGGCCTCCTTATGGTCGAGCAGCTCGAACGTCAACTCGTCTCCGTACCGCGCGAGCATCCGGCGCGCGCGCAGCGGATCCGCGCGCCCGACGTTGAACATGTGTGCGCGTACGATCGCGACGACGCGCCGACGCACCTCGGTCGGGTAGCGCAGACGCGACAGCGCGATCGTGGCGAGCTCCGCGCTGACCTCTTCGTGGTTGTGGTTCGAGTAGCCGGGCTTCCGATAGAAGTGCAGTCGCCCGTCGGCGCCGCGCCAGGCGACCCGTGGCTTGCCGAGATCGTGAAAGAGCGCCGCAAGTCGCACCTGCAGGCTCGCACCGGCATTCGCGGCTGCCTGGAGGACCGCAAACGTGTGCTCGTCGACCGTGAGATCGTGGTAGCGGCTCTCCTGGGCAAAACCGACTGCTTCCGCGAACTCGGGCAGCAGCGCGACGAGCACGCCCGTGTCGCGCGCGATGCGCAGCGCCTTGGCCGGATGCTTGCCGAGGAGCAGCTTCGACAGCTCCCCCATGCCGTCCGCGGCAAGTCCGCCGCCGACCCGCTCACCCGACACGAGCGCAACGCTCGCTGCTTCTTCCCGCATCTGCTCGAGCGTCTGCTCGTCGAGCTCGAAGTCGAGTTGCGACACGAAGCGCAAGCCGCGCACGATGCGCAGCGGATCCTCGGAGAAGCTGCGCGGCGTCACCGTGCGCAGCACGCCACGCTTCAGGTCGTCACGGCCCTTGAAGGGGTCGACGACCTTGCCGTCCGAGAGCCGCTTCGCCATCGCGTTCACCGTGAAGTCGCGCCGGCCCAGATCCTCGTCGACGGTGGCGGACGGGTCGACGACGATGTCGAAGTCGTGCCGCCCGGGACCGGTCGACACCTCGCGGCGCGGCGGCGCGATCTCGATTCCCGCCTTCACACGTTTGCGGATCGCCTTGTCGGCCGGGTAGAAGCGCACGCCGACGGGCCGGTCTGCGACGACCAGCTCCTCCGTGCGCCCGTGCGGCGCGAGCAGCTCGCGCAACCCGGCGATGTCGACGCCGGGCACGAGGAAGTCGGCGTCCTTCGCGTCGCCGCCGAGCAGCTCGTCTCGCACCGCGCCGCCTACGACGTAGGCGTCGAGGCCGAGCGAGCGGACGTACTCCTCGATCTCCTTCAGAGGAGTGCGATCGCTTCGATCTCGACGAGCGCGCCGGACGGCAGCTTCGCGACCTCGACGGTCGACCGCGCGGGCGGCCGATCGCCGACGTGCGATGCGTAGACCTCGTTCATGCCGGCGAAGTCGTCGAGGTTCTGCAGGAACACGGTCGTCTTGACGAGGTTGTCGAGCGACGATCCCGCTTCTTCGAGGATCGCGCGTAGGTTCTGGAAGACGCGCTGCGTCTGCTCGGTGATGCCCTCGACCTCGATCTGCTTGTCGCCGGGATGCAGCGCGAGCTGTCCGGAGACGAAGACGAACCCGTTCGCCTTGATCGCCTGGGAGTACGGCGCGCCCTGGAACGGCGCGGGCGCCGCCTCGGTGCGAACGACCTCTTTGCTCATTCATGCTCCTTTCGACAAGCCTGGCCGAGGGCGGCTCCCACCGCCTTGAACATCGCAGCGAGGACATGCTGCGGGTCGGTGCCTTCGAGCAGCCGCACGTGCAGGTTGAGCGACGCGGCGTCGGTCAGCTCGCGCAGGAAGCGCGACGCGAGATCGGTCGCGAGTCCCGCAACACGCTGGTCGGAGAAGTCGACGTTCGACGCAAACAGCGGCGTCTCGCTCCGCTCGAGCGATGCGGATGCGAGCGCCTCGTCGGCGGGGACGATCGACCAGCCGCGCCCTGCGGCACCCTCGAGCAGGCCGCCTAGTGCCGTGCCGAACGCCCGGCCTGCAGCGACGACCTCCTGGTCGGCGCTTTCCGGCGCGACCTCGAGCACCACCCGCAGGCGCGCGGCACGCGCGAGCTCGCCGACCAGGTGATCAAGGACCGGCAGGCCGGTCGCGACGTTGGCCGAGCCCTCCGTTGCGAGCTCCACGCGTACTCCGGTCTGCGCGTTCATCCCTCGACGCGATCGATGCGCGCGCCGAGCTGGCGCAGGCGCTCGTCGATCCGTTCGTAGCCACGGTCGATCTCGTGTGCGTCGGCGATCGTCGACGTCCCCTCGGCGCACAGCGCAGCGATGACCATCGCCATGCCGGCGCGGATGTCGGGACTCGACATGCGCTGGCCGTAGAGGTGCGACGGGCCGGTGATCACGACGCGGTGCGGGTCGCAGAGCACGATGCGCGCGCCCATCGACACGAGCTTGTCGACGAAGAACAGCCGGCTCTCGAACATCTTCTCGAACACGAGCACGGTCCCCCGCGCTTGCGTCGCCACCATCACGGCGATCGACGTGAGGTCGGCGGGGAACGCCGGCCACGGACCGTCTTCGACCTTCGGGATCGCGCCGCCGAGGTCGTCGCGGATCACGAGCTCCTGCCCGGGCGGGACGCGGACGCTGTCCTCACCGAGCTCGATTTCGACGCCGAGACGCTGGAAGACAGGGACGATCGGCCAAAGGTCGTCGGGGACGATGCCCTCGATCGTGAGGTCGCCGCCGGTGACGGCTGCGGCGCCGATGAAGCTGCCGACCTCGATGTGCTCAGGCCCGATCATGTGCGATCCCGCGAACAGCTTCTCGACGCCGGTGACGTGCAGCACGTTCGAGCCAACGCCGTTGATCTTCGCGCCGAGCGACGTGAGGAACCGGCAGAGGTCCTGCACATGCGGCTCGCACGCCGCGTTCGAGATCATCGTCTTGCCCGGCGCGATCGATGCGGCCATCACCGCGTTCTCGGTCGCCATGACCGACGCCTCGTCGAGATGGATGTGCGTGCCTGCGAGGGCGCCGCTCAGCTCGTACGTGCCGTTGATCGCGACGGTCGCACCGAGCTCGTTGAAGGCGTGGATGTGCGGGTCGAGGCGGCGCCGCCCGATCACGTCGCCGCCGGGCGGCGGGACGCTCGCGCGGCCGAGACGTGCCAGCAGCGGGCCGGCGAGCAGAAACGACGCGCGGATACGGCTCGCAAGCTCCGCGTCGACCTCCGGCGAGATGTCGCGCGCGTGCACGCGCACCTCGTTGGCACCTGTCCACTCGACGTCGGCGCCGAGGTGGCCGAGCAGCGCGAGCATCGTGTCGACGTCGCTGATCCGCGGCACGTTCGAGAGCTGAACCGGCTCGTCGGTGAGCAGGCAGCCCGCAAGGATCGGCAGCACGGCGTTCTTGTTGCCTGCAGCGCGCAGGCGGCCGGAGAGCGGCTGCCCGCCCTCGATCACGAACGACTCGGTCGCCTTCCTGACGGTGATAGAGCTCATATCGACGGCTATCGTAGATGGGCCTTGCAGCCGACTCGGGAACAAGCCTGGGAAACCCTCACCAGGTATACGAAAAGCGAGGCGCTGCGGCGCCACGCGCTTGCCGTCGAGGCCTCGACGGCGTCGTACGCCGCCCGGTTCGGGGCCGACGAGGAGCAGTGGCGCGTCGCCGCCCTGCTCCACGACTTCGACTACGAGATCCACCCCACGCTCGACAAGCACCCGCAGGACGGCGCTCCGCTGCTGCGGGAGGAGGGCTACCCCGAGGAGATCATCGACGCGATCCTCTCGCACGCGAACCACATCGATGTCCCGCGTGACACGCCGCTCAAGAAGGCGCTGTTCGCGTGCGACGAGCTGTCCGGGTTCGTGCACGCCTGCGGGCTCGTGCGACCGACCGGTCTCGAGGGTCTCGAGCCAAAGTCGGTGAAGAAGAAGCTGAAGCAGCCGTCGTTCGCGTCCGGCGTGTCGCGCGACGACGTCTACGAGGGCGCGGAGCTGCTCGAGATCGACCTCGACGAGCACATCGCGAACGTCGTCGCCGCGTTGCAGCCGATCGCCGGCGAGCTCGGGCTTTCCGGCTAGTCCTCGAGCCACTCCGTGTCGAACGTGCCGTTGAGGTGCACGTCGATCTGACGGAGTTGGACGTCCGCGCGATTCGAGAAGCAGTGCGGCTGACCCGCGGGCACGACGACGAACGCCGGCGCGCTCACCTCGATCGTCCTTTCGCCATCCTCGAACGTTGCGGTTCCTTCGAGCACGAAGAAGAGCTCTGCGTATGGGTGACGGTGCAGATGCACGCGCTCGCCCGGCGAGGCATCGACGAAGATCACGCAGGCCGGGACGTCACCGCCGACCCACTCGCGCGCGAATGTCGCCTGCGACAGATCCGCGTCGCTGACGACAATGAGGCTCACGCAAGCCCCTCGACCAGGCGCTGTAGATCGCTCTCGTCGTTCCACCAGCCGACGCTCGCGCGCAGCAGTCCGGTGCCCGGCAGCTCGCGCAGGATCACGCCGCGCTCGTACAGCCGGCTCACGGTCTCCGTCGTGTCGCCCGCGACGCGGAACGAGATGAGCGTCGCCTGCCCTGCTTCCGTCACGACGTCGACGCTCGCTTCGAGCAGCAGCTCGCGGCAGTGCTCGGCGAGCTCGCGCGCCCGCGCGTGCCGTCCCTCGGGCAGGTCGGTGAGCGCCGCCTCGAGACCGATGAGCGACGTCGCCGGCGTGAAGGTCGGGTCGAACCGCGCGGCGCCGGGCTTGGGCACCCAGGTTCCTTCCGCGATGTCGTATGACTCGGCTGCCGGGTAGCCGATCAGACGCGGCGGCAGCGACTCATGGTCGCGCACGTACAGCGCACCCGTTGCGTCCGGGCCGCACAGCCACTTCTGCGCGCTGACGGTGTAGAAGTCGGCTCCCGTCGCGTCGACCTCGACCGCGCCCGCCGCCTGCGCCCCGTCGACCAGGACCGGCAGCCCGGTCGACTCCGCGAGCTCGCGCCAGGGGAACACGGTTCCGTCGATCCACGAGACCGCCGAGAGCGCGAGCAGCCGTGTGCGCGGCGTGACGAGTGAGCGAATCGCGTCGAAGTACTGCGCAGCGGGCTTGCCCTTCACCGCGGCGATGCGGAAGCGGACGCCCGCCGCCGCCAGCGGACCCGTCAGCCCGAAGTGCTCAGCATCGGTGGTCACGATCTCGTCGTCCGGCCCGAGCCCGAGCCCCGCGATGACGATGTGCACGCCCTGCGTCGTCGAGTCGGTGAGCGCAACGTTCTCGGCAGTCGCGCCGATCTGCGCGGCGAACAGCGCGCGTACGCGGTCGCGGCGCGCGATCATCTCGTCGAAGTAGGTCGAGCCGGCGCGGCCGAACTCCGCTTCCCACGCGCGCAGGGTGCCCATCGCGCCGAGCGTCTCCTGCGACAGCGGCCCGAACGTGCCCGCGTTGAGGTACGCGTGCGCGTTCAGGACAGGGAACCGCGCGCGCTGGTCAGCCCAGGAGGTGCTCACGGATCGACCACGCGCTGCCCGGGTGCGATGGGCGACTGCGAGCCAAGGACGTAGGTTGAGTCGATAGCGGCGCTATCGACTCGACCGAGGACGCCGGATCGCACAGCCCAGCGCGGCCGGGCGGCCCGTGCTTCGTTCCGTGGGTACCTCCTACACAAATTCAATCTCGACCTCCACAGGTGCATGATCGGACAAGAGCGTCCCGTCTGCACGCCTTCTGCGGTCGGCGGGCCACACGCGCGGCTCGGAGACCTCTGCGCCGCGGACGAGGATGTGGTCGATTCCCGGCCCGGCGGCCGAGAATCCCCACTCCGGCCCGGTGAGCGACGCGAGCGCATCGGTGTCGGGATGCAGGTTGAAGTCTCCCGCCAGGATCAGTGGCTCGTCGGGCCTCGCAATCGAGTCGGCGAACCACGCCGCGCGCATCAGCTCCGCCTGCGCGACGTACGGCCACGTCCCGGTGCAGTGGGTGTTCGCGACGACGAACGTGCGCGTGCCGCGGGCGAGCCGAAGGGCCTGCACGATGCGGCGCTCCTTCGCCCACCTGAGCTGGACGCGCGCATCCACGCCGAGCTGCGCCCTGAAGCGCGCAGGGTTGAGGACGAGCACGTGATGGTCGACCACGCGTAGCGACGGCAACACCCGAATCGCGTTGCCCTGGCCCGAGACCGCGGAGCGGATGATCCCGTGGTTCAGTGACGTGATCGCCCGTCCGGCGGCGACCCCGAGCGGCGGCCGTGACGCCATGTCGCCGACCGTGAACCGCGACAGCGCCCAGCCCGGCACTTCCTGGACGCAGAGCACGTCGGGGTCGTCGGCGGTGGCCAGCCGGATCATCTCGTCGAGAAACGCCTCCCGCTGCGGGGGCACGGTGTTGCCGTGAAACAGGTTCCAGGTCCGGACGAGCACCCTGATTACGCTACTTCCGTGCGCGTCCTCCTCGCCGATCCCCCGGCGTTCACCCCCTGGTACGACCACGAGCTGGCCGCCGCGCTCGCGCGCCAGGGCGCCGACGTCGAGCTCGCGACCTCACATTTCCGCTTCGGCGCTTCGCCGGTCCCGCAGGGCTACCGGCGAAGCGAGCGCTTCTACCCCGTCTCGTCGCGTGTCTTTCGGCGGTCGCCACTGCGGCTCCCCGTGAAGGCCGTCGAGCACCTCGGCGTGCTCGGGTCGCTCTCGGCGGCGCGGCCGGACGTGCTGCACGTGCAGTGGCTCGCGCTGCCGCAACTCGATCGCCGCCTGCGTTTCCGCGTCCCGTCGGTGTTCACGGCGCATGACCTGCTGCCCCGGCGCACCGCGTCGCGGACGGCGATGTGGCGCGAGCTGCTCGCGAAGTTCGACCGCGTGGTCGTGCACAGCGAGCGCGGCCGCGAAGCGCTCGCCGACCTCGGAGTCGACGCGCGCGTCATCCCGCATCCGGTCTACCCCTCGAGCGCGGCGCGCGCCGACGACGGACGCACGCTGCTGGCGCTCGGGATGATTCGCGAGTACAAGGGCCTGCCTGATGCGATCGAGGCCGTGCGGCGGATCCCCGATGCGCGCCTGCTCGTCGCGGGCGACCCGGCGATGCCGATCGACCACCTGAAGAACGCCGAGCGAGTCGAATGGCGCCTCGGCTACCTGCCGCAGGCTGAGCTCGACCGCGCGCTGTC
>DASZBP010000283.1:0-2286 GCA_035943915.1 Gaiellaceae bacterium
TCAGGCTCTCGGCGGCACACGTTGCCTCAGGTCATCAGATCACTGCCACCGGCACGGTGGCACCGGCACGGTCGGTCAGCGCTCTTGTCCTTTCGCGGTTCAATCCCGCGACGAGCTCATGGCAGAAGGTTGCGACGGCTCCGACATCGACGCACGGAACGTCGCGCTTCATCTTCGTCGTCCCCGCGGGCGCGACGCGACTCGAGATCAACACGGGCAGGTCGGGCGGCAGCCGCGGCGCGTACCTCCCGGCGACGAGCCCTTCACTCGTCGTGCACGGCGTCGGCCCTGCGCCCGCCTCGCACTCCGCGCACCACAAGCGCTGAGGCACCCGGCTACTGGCATTCGCCGCCCGTTACCGTCAGATTAGGGGCGTGAGCCGGGCGGAGGACGAGGAACAGGACGAGGTCGCGCGGGCGCGGGCCTTCGCGCGCGACCTGCGGCAGCAGCCGTCGCTCGCGCCGGTCTGCGACCTGCTCGAGTCGCTCGCATCGAGCCTCGAGGCTGCGCGTCGCCGCGGGCTACGCATGGGCTACGACCTGCACGACGGAGCGCTGCAGGAGGTGGCGGCCCTCGGCCACGACATCCACCTCTTTCGAGAGCAGCTCGGGAGCGAGGGGGCGTTCGAGCATCGCCGCATTCTCGTCGGCCGCGTCGACGACCTGCTCGCGCGCCTCTTGGCAATCGACCTGAACCTTCGCGAGGTGGCGACCCAGTCGACGCCGCCGCTGCTGGCGGGCGTCACGCTTCGCGTCGCGCTCGCACACACCGCGGAGCTGGCCGCCGGCGACGTCGCGGTGACGCTCGACGTCGACGCCACCCTCGACGAATCGGGCATCACGGACTCGCAGCGCATCGTCATGATCCGCGTCGTCCAGGGCGCGCTGACGAACACTGCGCGCCACAGCGGCGCATCGCGCGCGAGCGTCACCGTGCGTCAGGCCGGAGAGGAGATCCTCCTCGAGGTCCGCGACGACGGGCAGGGCTTCGACCTAGAAGAGGCGCTCCGGCGCGGGCCTGAGACGGGACGCATCGGCCTGCCGGCGATGCGCGAGCGGGCGCGTCTCCTCGGAGGGGAGCTGACAATCGACAGCTCCCCCACCCGGTCGACGGCGGTGCTGCTCAGGTTGCCGCGCTGGCGTCCTCAGTGACGCCGAGCGCGACAACCCGGTAGGTCGCTCAGGCGAGCGCCGCCGCCTCGAGGACCCCGAGGTCGGACAGCCGGGCGAGCAGCAACTCGGCGCTCTCCGACGGCGCGAAGCCTTCCGTCTCGACGATTACCTCAGGTTCCGAGGGCTCCTCGTACGGGTCGCTGATCCCGGTGAACTCCGGGATCTCCCCGGAGATCGCCTTCGCATAGAGCCCCTTGACGTCGCGCCGGACGCACTCGGTGACGGACGTTGCGACATAGACCTCGAGGAACCGGCCTTCGTCTTCGATCATGTCGCGCGCCCGTTCGCGCGCGTCCTCGTACGGCGAGATCGCCGATACGAGCACCGTTGCACCGTGCCGTGTCAGCCGCGAGGCGACCCAGCCGATGCGCTCGATGTTCGTATCGCGGTCTTCCTTCGAGAAACCGAGCCCCTTCGACAGATGCGTCCGCACGACGTCGCCGTCGAGGTACTCGACGTCGTGGCCGCGCCGCTCGAGCTCCGCGCCCACGATCTCCGCGATCGTCGTCTTCCCTGCCCCGGACAGCCCGGTGAACCACAGAGTCATGCCCTTCTCCATCGTCAACCCCGTTTCATCGGTGAGTTTCCGCCAACCCTGATCACTGTGCGCGCCGCAACCGGCACCGGCACCCCGCGAAAGGGATCCTCGATTGATCCCAATGGCGAGGATTCGCCCTAGCGCCGAAACGGCAGTCCGATCTGCGCGTGCAGGCCGCTGCCGTCGGTCGCGGCGACCGTGATGCGATACGCCGTACCGTGGTGCACAGCACGCGCCGGCAGGCGCAGGGCGACGAGGACGCGTGCGCCTGCCGGGGCGTGGTCGACGATGCGGTAGTGCATCGTCTGCGTGTGCGCGGTTCCGACCGCGCTTCCCTTCAGCATCGGAATCATCGGCCTGCCGATCACAGGAGCGACCCCGACGACGAGCGTTGACGAGCGCGTGACGGAGATGCTCGCGGACAGTCGCACCTGCGAGCCGACCAGGTTTGCCCTGACCGGCGCGCCGACGCGCGCGATCGCGAGCGCCGGCGATGCAGGCAGTCCGGCATTCGCCACACCGACGGTGTTACCCGTGTACACGGGGTCGACGGCTCCGGCCGCATCGACCCTGACC
>DASZBP010000284.1:0-9470 GCA_035943915.1 Gaiellaceae bacterium
TCGAGGATCTCCTCGCGCCGCTCCTCCTTCGACTTCCGCTCGGCAACGACCATGCCAATAAGTTAGTGATGACTCACAAGCTTGTCAAGAGCCTCGGCCACGCGGTCGAGGTCGCTCTCGGACAGGCTGGTGTGGAACGGGAGCGCGAGCGCCCGCTCGAAGACCCTGCTCGCGCCGGGGAAGTCGCCCTGGTCGCGGTAGGCGCCGAGCATGTGCAGCGCATAGGTGCCGATCTGCGCCTCGATGCCCTGCGCCCGCAGCTCGGCGAGCACACGGTCGCGGTCGTCGATCTGGAGGACGTATGCCTGCCAGCCGTGGACGTCGCCGTCGTCGGCGCGCGGGAGCAGCGCCGGCAGGTGCGCGAGGCGCTCGCTGTATCCGTTCGCGACGCGCGTGCGCTCGGCGAGCAGCTCGTCGAGGCGGCGCATCTGCGGGATGCCGACCGCGCAGAGGATGTCGGAGAGGCGGTAGTTGAAGCCGGGCGCAGGCATGTTCGGCGGCACGATCGAGTGCCAGCCGTGGTTGCGGATCGCCGCGACCGCGGTCGCGATGCGCTCGTCGTTCGTCGTGACGGCACCGCCTTCGCCCGTCGTGACGATCTTCCGCGGGTGGAAGCTGAGGCAGCCGAGCAGGCCGAGGCCGCCGCACGCGCGTCCCTTGCGGCGGGCCGCGAGCGCGCCTGCGGCGTCCTCGAGGACTGCGAGCCCGTCGGGCAGGTCCTCGAGCGGCGCCGGCCGGCCGAACAGGTGCACGGGCAGGACCGCCTTCGTCCGCGGGCCGACTTCGATCTTCGCCGGGTCGATGTTCATCGTCACCGGGTCGACGTCGACGAGCACCGGCTTCAGGCCGGCGAGCGCGCAGACGTTCGCCGTCGCCGGGAACGTGTACGCGGGGACGATCACCTCGTCGCCCGGCTGCAGCTCGAGCGCGAGCACCGCGACATGCAGCGCAGCGGTTCCGGACGAGACGACGAGCGCGTGCTCGACCTCACATGCTTCCGCGAGCAGCTGCTCGAGCTCGGCCACCTTCGGCCCCATCGTCAGCATCCCCGTCTCGAGCACGCCTGCGATCTCCGCGAGCTCGGCGGCGCCTACGTCGGGCTTGCCTAGGCGGACGTCCGGTACCACTCGATCGTCTTCTCGAGGCCCTCGTCGAGCTCGACGTGCGGCTCCCACCCGAGAACGGTGCGCGCCTTCTCGACGTTCGGGATGCGCAGCTCGACGTCGGCGTAGTGCAGGGGCTGGAACACGATGTCGCCCTTCGCGCCGGCGATGCGCTTGATGCGCTGCGCGAGGTCATAGATCGTCACCGTCCCGCGCGGGTTGCCGATGTTGAACGCCTGCCCGGGCGCATCCGGATGCTCGAGGCACGCGAGCACGCCGCTGACCATGTCGGTGACGTAGGTCCATGCGCGGATCTGCGAGCCGTCGCCGTGAATCGTCAGATCGCGTCCGGCGAGCGCAGCCTCGATGAACGCGCGAATCGCGCCGCCTCCGATCTGTCCGGGGCCGTAGATGTTGAACGGGTGAACGGTGACGGTCGGCAGCCCGAGCTCGTCGTGGTACGCGTGCGCCATGTGCTCGCCCGCGAGCTTCGAGACCGCGTACGTCCAGCGCGCCTCGCCGACGGATCCGATCGTCGACACGTGGCCCTCGTGCACGTTGGCCGCGTGCGTGCCGAACACCTCGCTCGTCGAGAAGTCGACGAAGCGCTCGAGTGTCGGCAGGGTCGCGATCGCAGCTTCGAGCGCGTTGTACGTGCCGATCATGTTCACGCGCATGACGCGCACTGGGCTCTGGAGCACGGTGTCGACGCCCGCGATCGCCGCGCAGTGGACGAAGTGCGTCGCGCCCTCCGCGGCGTCGCGGAGCGTGCTCGCATCGAGGATGTCGCCCTGCAGGAGCTCGAAGTTCGGATGGCCCTCGAGGTCGGTGCCGGCGAGCGAGTTCCGGTGGAGGTTGTCGAACGCGATGATCGTGTTTCGCTCGACGAGCTCGCGCGCGAGCGTCGTGCCGATGAACCCGGCGCCGCCCGTGATGAAGATCCGCTTGCCTTCCAGCATCCCGCAGGAAGGTACTACGCGACCGTGGTCGTCGCCGCGAGCTCTCCTTCATCTCCGCGCCGCGCCGCAGTCGTGAACAGGAGCGCGCCGAGCGTCATGCCGCCCGCGAGCAGGATCCAGACGCCCATGTTGCCGTGCCACTTGAACGTCGGCCCGACGAGCAGGCGCATGCCCGGGCCGGCGAGACTGCTCGCCGTCAGCACCGCGGTCATGACCTTCGCGCGCAGTGCGGCGGGCGGACGCGTGGTGATGATCCCCATCATCGGCGCGTTGACAAGCGGGACGACCAGGCCGCAGACGAACAGCGCCGCAAGCACCGCCGGCCATGGCGGCACCGCGACAACTGCCCAGATCGGCAGCGGCAGCAGGAGCATCCCGACCGCAGCGAGCCGCACGGGTCGAACCCGATCAAGCAGTTTCACGACGACCACCGAGCCGATCACGGCACCGACGCCGAAGCCCATGAAGATCCAACCCGCCACGCGCGCGTCCTGGTGGTAGTGCGTGAACGCGAGCAGCGGGACGGCGACCGAGATCGCGTTCGCGGAGCCGTCGAGGACGATGAGCGTCAGCGTCACCGGCCCGAGCAGCTTGTCGCGCGCGAGATAGCGCACGCCGGCAAGCACGCCGCGGCTGTCGTCGTCGTAGACGACGCGGCCGCCGCCGCGGACGAGCAGCAGCACGACGACGAAGGCGACGAGGAACGTCGCGGCGTCGACCACCAGCAGCGGAGGCGTCCCGAACCAGGAGATGAGCAGGCCTGCGAGTGCGGGCCCGACGATCGACGGGATCTGCACCGCGCCGCCGAACAGGCCGGAGGCTTTCGAGACGAGACGCTCGTCGTCGCCGAAGAGCTCCGGGATGATCGTGCGCTGCGCGCTGATGTACGGCGTGATGAAGACGCCGAGCAGGAACACGATCACGAGCAGCACGCCGAAGCTGAGATGGCCCGTCCAGTGCAGGAGCGGCACGAGCGCGATCAGGGGAGCGCGCATGCCGTCGGAGACGAGCATCATGCGGCGGCTTCCAAGCCGGCCGACGAGCGTGCCGCTCGGGATGCCGAAGAGCGCCATCGGCAGCACCTCGACCGCGAGGACGATGCTCATCCGCGTCGGCGAGTGGCTCGTCGCGAGCACGAACCAGGGCAGCGCGAGGAAGGTCAGGGCACTGCCGGTGCTCGAGACGATCTCGGCGGCGACGAGCGCCCAGAGCGTGCGGTCTCTCATGGTCGGATAAAATAGTACGTCCGTCCGTTTTTGTAAAGTCGGGAGGTGCCCAAGGTCTCGGAAGCCCATCGCGCGGCGCGGCGCCGCCAGATCCTCGACGGCGCCCGGCGCGCGTTCGCCGCCCGCGGCTACTTCGAGACGAACGTCCACATGCTCGAAGCGGAGATCGGCCTCTCGCGCGGCGCGATCTTCAGCTACTTCCCGACCAAGCTCGACCTCTTCACCACGCTCGCCGAGGAGGACCGCGACCGGCTCGGCACCATCTGGCTCGAGCAGGGCTACGAGGCCGTCGTCCGCCACGTGGGCGAGGAGGACCCCGACTGGATCGGCGTCTACCTCGAGGTCAGCCGCATGCTGCGCACCGACGCGGCGCTGCGCGCGCACTGGGCCACCATGTCGTCGGAGGTGCAGGACCGCCTCGTCGCCCGGTACGTCGAGCTTCAGAACGCCGGCGAGATTCGCAGCGACGTGCCGATCGAGACGGTGCTCCGGTTCCTCGGCGTCGTCTTCGACGGGCTCGTCTCGCAGCAGGGCGCCGGCTTTCCGATCGACATCGAGGGGACGCTCCTGCTCGTGCGATCGGCACTATCTCCCTCGTGAAGACAGTCTTGTTCGTCGGCGCGGGCCGGCACCAGCGCCGGGCGATCCTGCAGGCGAAGGAACGCGGGCTCCGCGTGGCCGCGGTCGACCGCAACGCCGACGCGCCCGGGCTGCAGGACGCCGACATCGCGAAGGTCGTCGACTTCTCCGACATCGAGGCGGTGCTGAAGGCGACCGCACGCGTGAAGATCGACGGTGCGCTGACCGTGAGCGCCGACCGTGCCGTGCCCGTCGTCGCCGCCGTCGCAGAGGCGCGCGGGCTGCCGGGGATCGGCGTCGAGACCGCTCACCTGATGACGCACAAGGTCGCGATGCGCGCGCGGCTTGCGGACGCCGGTGTACCCCAACCGCGCTTCGCCGCGATCCGCTCGATGAGCGAGCGGCATCGCGCTGCCGACGAGGTCGGCTTCCCCGCCGTGCTGAAGCCCGCCGACTCGGGCGGCCAGCGCGGCGTGTTCCGTGTCGAGTCGGTCGACGACATCGAGCGTCATCTGCACGAGGCGCTGATCGCGTCGCCGACCGGCGAGGCGATCCTCGAGGAGTACGTCGACGGAACTGAGATGAACGGCATCGTCATCGCGCGCGACGGCGAGATGATCCCGCTCACGCTGTCGGACCGGCTGCGCCCACCGGGCATCGGCTTCGGCGTCGGCTGGATCCACGTCTACCCCGCGACGATCTACGGCCACCAGCTCGAAGAGGCCGAAGACGTTGCGCGCCGCACCGCGAGCGCGCTCGGGCTACGCACCGGCATCGCGTTCCCGCAACTGATCGCCACACCTGACGGCCGCGTCGTCGTCGTCGAATGCGCGGCGCGCATCCCGGGCGGCCAGATGGCCGACCTCGTGCGTTTCGCGACGGGCGTCGACCTCGTCGACCTGCAGATCCGCATGGCCCTCGGCGAGGAGCTCTCGGACGACGTCGTCCTGCCGCGCTTCAAGCAGCCGCTCGCGATCCGGTTCCTCACGGCGTCGCCGGGGCCGCTGCCGACGGGCGTCGTCAAACGCATCGGCCCGCTCGACAAGGTGCTCGCGTTCCCGGGCGTCGTGCAGGCGGACGTGTACCTGCAGCTCGGGGAGACGATCCGGCCCGTGCGTCTCGACGGCGACCGCCGTGGCTACGTCATCGCCACGGCCGACACGAACCTCGAGGCGCTCGAGCGCGCAGAGGCAGCAGCGCGCCTGCTCGACGTGGAGGTCGAGTGAGCGACCCCCGTACGTCGATGGTCGGCGCCGGCTACGACGCGATGATCGACACCTGGGAGTCGTGGGTGGAGCAGATCACCGACGACCCGCGTCATGAGTGGACGGCCGGCCTGGTCTCTCGGCTCGGCGAAGGCGCGCGCGTCCTCGAGCTCGGCTGCGGCGGCGGGACGCGCGAGACACGCGAGCTCGCGGCGCGCTTCGATCTGACCGGCGTCGATCTCTCCGAGCGGCAGCTCGAGCGTGCGCGCGAACGGGTGCCCGCCGCGACGTTCGTCCACGGCGACCTGGTCGACATCGAGTTCGCGCCGTCGTCGTTCGAAGCCGTCGTGTCGTACTACGTCTTCAACCACGTCCCGCGCGAGCTCCTTGCTCCGCTGCTCGCGCGCGTGCGCACGTGGCTACGCCCAGGCGGCCTGCTGATGGCGGTGTTCGGGGCGAGTGACCTGCCCGGGTGGACGGGCGACTTTCTCGGCGCACCGACGTTCTTCTCCGGCTACGCGCCCGAAGTCAATCTCCAGCTCGTGGAGAACGCGGGCTTCTCGGTCGAGCGCGAAGAGGTGGTCGAGATCGTGGAGCCCGAAGGCCCCGTCCACTTCCACTGGATACTGGCGCTCCGATGACGTGCGACTTCTCCCTCGGCCACTACCGCGACCTGCTGCGTGCGGCGACGGAAGGCGGGTACCGCTGGGCGGGCTTCGACCGCGCCCCGATGACGGGCGACCTGATCCTGCGCCACGACGTCGACCTTTCACTTGCCGCAGCGCTGGCGCTTGCCGAGGTCGAGGCCGGCGAAGGCGCATGGTCGACGTATTTCCTGATGACGCGCTCGGTCTTCTACAACCTCGCGTCGAAGGAGGGCGTCGCGGCGATCGAGCGGCTGCACGCGCTCGGGCATCGCGTCGCGCATCACGCCGTGTGGCCGGACGTCGATCTCGACGATCGCTTCATCCCGGTCGTCGCGTGGCACAACCCGCATCCCGAGTACATGCGCGCCCCGATCGACGGTGTCGTCAACGTGATGGAAGCGCCGTACTTCGATCCTGAGCACTACCGGTCGGACTCGAACCAGCACTGGCGGAACGGCTGCCCGCACGAGGAGCTTGCACGCGGCGACTTCGAGTGGCTGCAGCTGCTCACGCATCCGGAGATCTGGGCGTTCGAGGGCGCGACGATGCGCGAGTCGATGGAGTCCTTCCTCGACAGCGACCGTGCGGCCCGGCTCGAGCATCTGCGAGACGACAGAATCGATCTCTCGTGAAGCCGCTGACGATCATGGTCACCGCGTCCGGCGCGCCGGGCACCGCCGCGCTGCTGGATGCGCTGAGGGACAACGGCGAGCGCGAAGTGCGTCTTGTCGGCACCGACATGAGCGAGCGGTCGATCGGGCGCCACCTCTGCGACTCGTTCCACATCGTCCCGGGCGGCGCCGATCCGGCATTCCCCGACGCGATGCTCGAGGTTGCGCAACGCGAAAGCGTCGACGCGATCCTGCCGCAGTCGTCGTTCGATCTCGAAGGGCTCGCCGAGCATGTCGAGCGGTTCCCGATGCCGGTGCTCGTATCGTCGCCGAACGCGATCGAGAAGTCGAACGACAAGGCGCTGACGTACGAGCTGATGCACGAGCTCGGCATCCCCGCACCGCAGTTCATCCGCGTCCAGGGCGCGAGGGAAGTCGAAGCCGCGGCGAAGGAGCTCGGCTATCCCGACCGTCCGGTGTGCTTCAAGCCGGTGTTCTCCTCGGGATCGCGCGGCTTCCGCATCCTCGATCCGAGCGTGAACCGCGCAGACGTGCTGCTGCGAGAGCGGCCCGGGTTCGTCGCGATGCGCCTCGAAGAGGCCGTCGAGATCCTCGACTCCGTGGACGACCAGACCGACCTGCTCGTGATGGAGCTCGCGAGAGGCGGCGAGCGCACGATCGACGGCATCGCAAACGGCAGCGAGATAGTCCTCGGGCATCCGAAGACGCGCGAGGCGATGCGGGCGGGACTCGCGATGTATTTCGTCACGCTCGACGACCCGGAGCTGATGCGCCTCGCGAACCTGATCGTCGATGCGCTCGGCATCGAGCACTTCTTCAACATCCAGCTCGTCGGCGACTACGTCATCGAGATCAACCCGCGCATCTCGACCGTCGTCTACCAAGAGGATCTGAACATCCCGTACCTCGGCGTGAAGCGCGCGATCGGCGAGATCACGGACGACGAGCTGCGCGCGCTGCAGCCGCGCGTGCGCGCGGGGCGTACCGCGCTGCGCTACTTCGCGCAGCTCGAGTTCGATCAATGAGGGTAGTTCACGCGCCCGTGAACATCGCGGGCATCCCGTGGGAGAACGTGCAAGCGCTGCGGCGCAAGGGGATCGACGCACAGCTCGTCGTGTTCAACCGCGGCGTGCTGCATCCGGAAGCGGACTGGTCGCTCGACCGCAGCGGCAACCTCGCACGTCGTCTGCTCACCCAGTTCGCCGCGTTCGCGAAGCTCGCGCCGCAGGCCGACATCTTCCACTTCTATTTCGGCCTGACGCTCGTGCCGAAGTCGATCCAGTTCCCGATCCTGCGCATGCTGCGAAAGAAGAGCGTTTTCCACTATCTCGGCTCCGACATTCGCGGCAAGTCGCGCGCGGAGCTCGCATTCGGCAAGCGCGCAGACGCGGAGATCGTCGGGTCGTATGCAGCGCTCGACTGGGTGCCGGAGGCGCACGTGATCCCGCCCGGGCTCGACCTCCGCCCGTTCACGCCCGTGCCGCCGTCCGACAACCCACGCCCGCTCGTCGTGCACGCCCCGTCGAGCCGCGAGAAGAAAGGGACGCGGTGGGTGATCGAGGCGTGCGAGCAGCTGCCGGTCGACCTCGACATCGTCGAAGGCGTGCCGCACGACATCGCGCGCGAGCGCTATGCGAAGGCGGACATCGTCGTCGACCAGCTGAATGCCGGCTGGCATGGCGTGTTCGCGCTCGAGTCGATGGCCCTTGGCAAGCCCGTGGTCACGTACCTGAAACCCGAGCTGGTCGAGCGCAGCGCGAACGGCTATGGCGTGCGGCTCCCGGTCGTGCCCGCGACGAAGGACACGCTCGTCGACGCGCTGCGCCCATTGGTCGAGCAGCCGGCGCTCCGGCGGGAGATCGGCGCGCAGAGCCGGGCGTATGTCGAGCAGGTGCACGACATCGACCGCATCGCAGACCGCCTGGTCGACCTCTACCGTTCGCTGTAGTGGGACTTGCAGGGCAGATGCGCCGGCTGGCGCGCCACTCGGCGATCTACGGGATCGGCGGCCTGGTGTCGCGAATCCTCGCGACCGTCCTGCTGCCGCTCTACACGCACTACCTCCCACCTCGGGCGTACGGGCAGGTCGAGGCAATCACGGCGGCGACCGCTGTGTTGTCGATCGTGCTGCAGCTCGGCATCTCGAACGCGTTCTTCCGCTTCTACTTCGACGCCAAGGAGCGGAAGGACAAGCTCACCGTCGTCCGCACCTCGTTCTGGTTCACGATGCTCGCGTCGACGGTGGGGCTCGGGCTGGGCCTCGTGTTCGCAGGCCCGGTCGCGCACGCTCTCGGGCTGTCGTACTGGACCGGTCACGGCGCACACCGGCACTTCCACGACGCCTCGCTGCTCGTGCGCGCAGGTGCCGTCGGCCTCTGGGCTCAGACGAACTACCAGCAGCTGACTGCGCTCTTTCGCGTCGAGGAGCGCTCCGTTTCCTACGCGATCGCAAGCGTCACGAACGTGCTGGTGACCGTCGCTGCGATGGTCGTCTTCGTCGCGGTCTTCCACTGGGGCGCCGTCGGCTTGATCGCCGGCAACTTCACGGGAACACTCGTCGTCTACATCGCGCTCGTCGCGTATCGCAGCGAGCAGATCGGTCTCGAGTTCGACCGCGATCTCTTCAGGAAGATGCAGCACTTCGGCATGCCGCTCGTCCCGTCGGCACTCGCGCTGTGGGCGATCAACTTCGTCGATCGCGAATTCGTCATTTGGTACAAGGGCCTGCGCGAGGCCGGCGTGTACTCCGCAGCGGTTCGCATCGCATCGGTCATCACGTTCGTCATGGTGGCGTTCCGCACTGCCTGGCCCGCGTTCGCGTACTCGATCGAGGACGACCGCGAAGCCCGCGTGACGTACGCGTTCGTGCTCACCTACCTGCTCGCGTTCGCATCCTGGCTGTCGCTCGCTCTCGGTGGGCTCGCACCGTGGTGGACGAGCTTGCTGACCGCGCCGAAGTACCACCGCGCCACGGAGGGCATCGCAATCCTCGCGTTCGCGGGTGCGATCTACGCCGGCTACGTCGTGCTCGCGATCGGCAGCGGCCGCGCGCGTAAGACGCAGCTCAACTGGGTCGTGACCGGGGTCGGAGCTGCGGCGAACGTCGGCTTGAACTTCTG